>NZ_JBNWUK010000011.1:0-76031 GCF_050563205.1 Zafaria sp. Z1313 | reverse complement strand
CGGGGGCGCGGGGAGCGGCTGCCGGCCGCTCCCCTGCACGCCCGGTCGGCGCCCCGGCCGCCGCGGACCGCCGGACGGAGCCGGCCGGCCCCGTCGCCGGCGGCACGCCGCCCGGACGCGGCGCCGCCAGGCTCTGGGGACTGCTCGACGGGGAGGGTGGCACGAGCCAGTCCAGCTACTACATGATCCTCGGCAGCGCCGTCGCACTGACCCTGATCGGGCTGCTGATGGTCCTCTCCTCCTCCTCGGTCGAGGCCATCTCCAGGGCGTCGTCCTCCTACGGCCTGTTCGTGCGCCAGGGCCTGTTCGCCCTCGCGGGCCTGGCCATGATGTTCGGCATGTCCCGCCTGCCCGTGCGGTTCCTGCGCAAGCTCGCCTGGCCGGGACTCTTCACGGCCCTGCTGCTGCTCGCGGCCGTCGCCTTCACCCCGCTCGGGAAGACCGTCGGCGGCAACACCAACTGGATCGTCATCGGTTCGTTCCAGGGCCAGCCCTCCGAGGCCGCCAAGCTGGCGCTCGCGATCTGGGCGGCCCAGATCCTCGCGGTCAAGGGCAGCGCCGTCCTGCAGACCTCCCACGCGATCATCCCCATCGTCTTCCCGGGCGGGGCCGCCGTCATCGGTCTCGTGCTCTACGGTCGGGACATGGGCACCGCGCTCGTGCTGGGGCTGATCCTCATGGCCACGCTCTTCCTCGCCGGGGTCCGGCTGCGACTCTTCGGCATCGCGGCGGCCCTCGGCGGGGCCGGCGCGCTGGCCCTCCTGCTGTTCTCCGGCAACCGGCTCGGACGCATCAACGCGTGGCTGAACATCGACTGCGAGTCCAATGCCGCCTGCTACCAGCCCACGCAGGGCATCTACGCGCTCGCCTCCGGAGGCTGGTGGGGCGTCGGCCTCGGACAGTCGCGGCAGAAGTGGAACTACATCCCCGAGGCGCAGAACGACTTCATCGTCGCCGTCATCGGCGAGGAGCTCGGACTCGTGGGCGTCCTCGTCATCGTCGTCCTCTTCGCGCTGCTCGCCGTGGCGATGTACCGCGTGGCCGTACGCAGCGGCGACGTGTTCGTCCGCGTCGCCACGGGCGGCATCATGGCCTGGCTGCTCGGCCAGGCGTTCGTCAACATCGGCATGGTCACGGGGCTGCTCCCGGTGATCGGCATCCCCCTCCCGTTCATCTCCTACGGCGGCACCGCGCTGACCCTGTCGCTCGTGGCGGTCGGCGTCGTCCTGTCCTTCGCCCGCGCCCAGGCCAAGGCCGAGCGGGAGGCCGCCGCCGACGGAACCGACCCACAGGAAGCACACACCGCATGAGCTCCGGAACCCCCGGCCACGGCACCGCTGAGCCCTCCGCCCCGGGACCCTCCGTGGTCCTGGCCGGCGGCGGCACCGCGGGCCACGTCTCGCCCCTCCTGGCCATCGCCGACGCCGTCCGCGAGGCGGCTCCGGACGCGCGGATCACCGCCGTCGGAACCGCTTCCGGGATGGAGACCCGGCTGGTCCCCGCGGCCGGGTACCGGCTCGAGAGGATCGACCGCGTGCCCATGCCGCGCCGGCCCAACGCCGACCTCTTCCGCCTCCCGCTGCGCTTCACCCGGGCCGTCAAGGCGGCGGGCCGGATCCTCGACGAGGCCGCGGCGGACGCCGTGGTCGGCGTCGGCGGCTACGTCTGCACTCCCGTCTACCTCGCCGCGCGGCGGCGCGGCATTCCCGTGGTGATCCACGAGGCGAACGCCCGCGCCGGCCTCGCCAACCGCGTCGGAGCCAGGTTCGCGGCGCGGGTCGCGACGGCGTTCGAGGGCACCGGGCTGCCCCGGGCCGAGCTCGTCGGCATGCCCATGCGGGCCGAGATCGCCCGGCTGGACCGGGCGGCGGAGGCCGCCGAGGCCCGCGAGGGCTTCGGCCTGCGCCCCGACGTCCCGACGCTCGTGGTCACGGGGGGCTCCTCCGGGGCCGCCTCCATCAACCGCACCCTCCAGGCCGTCGTCCCCCGGCTCGCCGGCGGGGGGCTGCAGATCCTGCACATCACGGGCCGCGGCAAGCAACTGGCGGGGGACGACGGCGGGGCCCTCGCCGCGCCCGGGTACCACCAGGTCGAGTACGTCGACGGCATGCAGTCCGCTTACGCCGCGGCGGACCTCATCGTGGCCCGGTCCGGGGCGGGCACCGTGTGCGAGCTCGCCGCCGTCGGGCTGCCCTCCGTCCTCGTCCCGCTGCCGATCGGCAACGGCGAGCAGCGGCTCAACGCGGCGCCGCTCGAGCGGGCCGGCGGGGCAATCGTCGTCGACGACGCGGGATTCACGCCCGAGTGGTTCCTGCGGGAGGTCCCCGCGCTCGTGGCGGACAGCGCCCGACGGGAGTCGATGGCGGCCGCGGCTTCCGCGCTGGGCCGTCGCGACGCGGCAGGCGCCATGGCCCGGATCGTGCTCGAGGTGATCGGTGCGCGGCGCCCGCGCGTGGGAAGCTAGAGGCATGCAGCAGAACCAGGACCCCGGCGAGCTCGGGGCTGTCCACTTCCTCGGCATCGGAGGCGTCGGCGTATCCGCCGTCGCCCGGCTGATGCTCGCCCGCGGAGTCCGCGTCTCCGGCACCGATGCGAAGGACCTGCCGGTCCTGGGCGAGCTCGCCGCGCTCGGCGCCCGCACCCACGTCGGCTACGCCGCGGAGAACCTCGGTGACGCCGACACCGTCGTGGCCTCCTCGGTCATCAAGGACGGCAATCCGGAATACGACGAGGCCCGGCGCCGCGGACTGCGCATCCTGCACCGCTCCGAGGGCCTCGCCGCGACCATGGCCGGGCACCACGTCGTGGCCGTCGCGGGGACCCACGGCAAGACCACGACGACCTCCCTCACCGCCGTCATGCTGCGCGAGGCCGGCCTCTCGCCGTCGTTCGCGATCGGGGCCAACGTCGCCGGGCTCGGGGTCAACGCCGAACTGGGCGGGGGCCGGATCTTCGTCGCCGAGGCGGACGAGTCCGACGCCTCCTTCCTGAACTACCGCCCGGACGTCGTCGTCGTCACGAACGTCGAGGCCGACCACCTCGACCACTACGGCACGGCCGAGGCGGTCCACGCGAGCTTCCACCGCTTCGCCTCCCTGCTCCCGGAGGACGGACTGCTCATCTGCTGCGCCGATGACCCCGGCTCCCTGGCCCTGGCCACGCGCATGCGGCGCGAGCGCCCGGACCTGCGGGTGCAGACCTACGGCTTCAGCGAGAACGCCGACCGGCGCATCACCGGTGCCGGCGCGCAGGGGCTGCGCTACGCGTGCCTCCTCGAGTGGGGCAGCGGCGAGTCCTGCGGGATCGACCTCGCCGTCCCGGGTGACCACAACCTGCTCAATGCCGCTGCCGCTTTCGCCGTCGGGCTCGACAGCGGGCTCGAGCCGGAACAGGCCGCCCGCGGCCTGGCCGCGTTCAGCGGCGCGGCCCGCCGCTTCGAGTTCCGCGGCGAGGCCGCCGGGGTCAAGGTCTACGACGACTACGCGCACCACCCCACCGAGGTCCTCGCCGCGCTGCGCGCCGCCCGGAGCGTCGCCGGGGACGGGCGCGTGCACGTCCTGTTCCAGCCGCACCTCTTCTCCCGCACCCGGGAGTTCTGGCGCGACTTCGCCGACGCCCTCTCGCTCGCGGACACGGCGCTCGTGCTGGACATCTACCCCGCGCGCGAGGAGCCGATCCCCGGCGTGACGAGCCGGCTCGTCGTCGACGCCCTCAACACCGACGGCGGAGCGGCCAGCGCCGGAGACGCCCCGCGCCGGCTCGCGGAGGCCGCGCGCCCCGGCGACCTCGTGATGACCATCGGCGCGGGGGACGTCACGGAGGCCGGCCCGCGCATCCTCGACGCCCTGCGGGGTCCGGTGTGAACGTGTCCACCCTGCCCGATCCCGACGTCCTGTCCCTCCCGGAGCCGCCCGGGCGGCGGACGCGGCGGCGCGTGCTGTGGTGGGCAGGCGGCGTCCTCGCGGCGCTCGCCGCCCTCGTCGTCGTCCTGCTGTTCTCGCCCCTGCTCGCCATCACGTCGATCGAGGTGCGGGGCAACGATCTCGCGGACACGACCGCGCTGCAGGAGGCGCTCGCGCCCCTCGAGGGAACGCCGCTGCCGCGCGTCTCGCCGTCGACCGTCCGGGAACTGCTCGCCGGGCAGCCGGCGGTCGAGGACGTCGTGGTCCAGGCGGAGGCCCCCTCGACCTTGAAGGTCGAGATCATCGAGTACCAGCCCGTCGCGCTCGTCGCCGCGGGCAAGCGCTTCGACCTCGTGGGGGAGGGCGGCCGACGGCTCGCGAGCGTCGCGAAGCGCGACGCCGCCGAGCTGCCCCTGATCTCCGGGGTCTCGCCGGACGAGGCCCCCGAGGTGTTCGACACCGTGACGCGCGCCCTGGCCGCCGTGCCGGCCGACGTACTGACGCAGCTCGAGAGCGCGGGTGCCAGGACCATCGACTCCGTCGAGCTGCGGCTCGCGAGCGGGCAGACGGTGGTGTGGGGCAACGACGAGGACGGCGCGCAGAAGGGTCAGGTCCTCGCGGCGCTCCTGGCGGCCGGAACGCCCGAGGGCCAGGACGAGGCCAAGGTCATCGACGTCAGCAGCCCCGACCATCCCGTGACGCGCTGACGGGACCCGGTCCACGGGGCCGGAGGGCCTCGGCCGCGGCCAATGAAGCGACACGCGGCCGATGTCGTTGCATGGGGACCGGGCAGACCATAGCGTCTCAGTAGCACCTACTTGACATAACTATAACCCTCAAGCTGAAGGTTAGGGTTGGTCCGGTTGAAGCTTCCTAGATCAGCAGCACATCGAACAAGGGAATCAGGACGTGGCAGCTCCACAGAACTACCTCGCCGTCATCAAGGTCGTCGGCATCGGCGGTGGCGGCGTCAACGCCGTCAACCGCATGATCGAGGTCGGCCTCCGCGGTGTCGAATTCATCGCCATCAACACGGACGCGCAGGCACTGCTCATGAGCGACGCCGACGTCAAGCTCGACGTCGGCCGCGAGCTCACCCGCGGCCTCGGCGCCGGCGCGAACCCCGAGGTGGGCCGTCAGGCCGCCGAGGACCACGCCGAGGAGATCGAGGAGGTCCTGCGCGGAGCCGACATGGTCTTCGTCACCGCCGGCGAGGGCGGCGGCACGGGCACCGGCGGCGCGCCCGTCGTGGCCCGCATCGCCCGTTCCCTCGGCGCGCTGACCATCGGCGTGGTCACCCGTCCGTTCACCTTCGAGGGCCGCCGCCGCGCCAACTCGGCCGAGGCGGGCATCGACGCGCTGCGCGACGAGGTCGACACGCTGATCGTCATCCCGAACGACCGCCTGCTGTCCATCAGCGACCGCAACGTCTCCGTACTCGATGCCTTCCGGTCCGCCGACCAGGTGCTGCTGTCCGGCGTCCAGGGCATCACGGACCTCATCACGACCCCCGGCCTGATCAACCTCGACTTCGCGGACGTGAAGTCCGTCATGCAGGGCGCCGGATCGGCCCTCATGGGCATCGGCTCGGCCCGCGGCGAGGACCGCGCGGTCAAGGCCGCCGAGCTCGCCATCGCCTCGCCGCTGCTCGAGGCCTCGATCGATGGCGCCCACGGCGTGCTGCTGTCCATCCAGGGCGGATCGGACCTCGGCCTCTTCGAGATCAACGAGGCCGCTCGACTGGTGCAGGAGGTCGCCCACCCGGAGGCCAACATCATCTTCGGCGCCGTGATCGACGACGCCCTCGGCGACGAGGCCCGCGTGACCGTGATCGCCGCCGGCTTCGACCAGGTCGACGTCACCTCCGCTCCGGCGCACGCACCGCAGCAGCAGGCCCAGCCGCTGCCGGCCAAGGTCCCGGGAACCGTCCCGCTGGCTCCGGCCACCGTGCCGGGCACCGTGCCGCTGGCCGGTGCACAGCAGGCCGCCGCCACGTCGGCTCCCTCCGCTCCGGAGGCCCCGGCGCCGGAGCAGCCGCGCTACGAGGAGCTGCCGGCCGTCGTCGAGCAGGACCTCAGCGGCACGTCCCACGACGACCTCGACGTCCCGGACTTCCTGAAGTAACCACCGTGGGCGGCCTCTGCCCGCGGCCCACGGGCCGGCCGGTGCCCCTCCGGCCGGCCCGACGACACCCTGCGAGGACTTCCCGATGCTGAGCTACGGGCCCCACGGCGGCCGGTCCGCCCGCGTGGCCTTCACGTCCCTGGCCGAGGGGAACCTCGCCCTGCACGTCGGCGACGATCCCGCCGCCGTCCACGGTCGCCGCGCGCGCCTTGCGGCCTCGCTGGGGCTCGCCGGCGGAGCCTTCCAGTTCATGGACCAGGTCCACTCCGCCCGGGTGGTGGACGTCCCTCCCGGGACGCGTCTGGATCCGGCGCCGACCGCCGACGCCCTCGTCTGCGCGGACGGCTCCGTCCCGCTCGCGGTCATGACCGCCGATTGCGTCCCCGTGGTGTTCGTCGGCGCACGCCCCGACGGCTCCGCGGCCACCGCCGTGGCCCACGCCGGACGCAAGGGCCTGCTCGGCGGCGTCCTGCAGAACACCCTTGCCCGGCTCCGCGCGGCCGGCGCCGGGTCCGTCTCCGCCTGGATCGGCCCCGCCGTGTGCGGGTCCTGCTACGAGGTCCCCGGGGACATGGCCGCCGAGGCCGAACGCGGGGCGCCCGGCATCTCCTGCGCGACCTCGCGCGGGACGACGGGCCTGGACCTGCCGTCCGCCGCCGCCCGGATCCTCGCCGCCGCAGGGGTCCAGGTCACCGAGAGCGGCATCTGCACCCTCGAGGACGGGGACTACCCCTCCCACCGTCGCGACCCCTCCTCCGGCCGCTGTGCCGGGCTGGTCTGGCTGGAGCAAGGAGTGGCCGCATGAACGACGAGGCACGCCGCCGGGAGCTCGCCGAACGTCTGGGGGCCGTCCGGTCCAGGATCGAACGCGCGGCCCGCGAGGCCGGCCGGGACGACGAACCGCGCCTGATCGTGGTCACGAAGTTCTTCCCGGCCGCCGACGTGGGGCATCTGGCCGCGCTCGGCGTGACGGACGTGGGGGAGAACCGGGACCAGGAGGCCGCGGCCAAGGCGCTCGAGTGCGACGGGCTGGGCCTCGACTGGCACTTCATCGGGCAGCTCCAGTCCAACAAGGCCAAGTCCGTCGTCCGCTACGCGCACGCCGTGCACTCCGTGGACCGGACGGGACTCGTCGACGCGCTCTCCCGCGCGATGGCCCGGGAGGCCGGGCGCCGTGCCGAGGCGGGACTCGGGGCGCGGGGCGACCTCACGGCGCTCGTCCAGGTGGACCTCCGGGACGCGGACGACGCCGGGGCCCGGGAGGGCTCGCCGGGCCCGGGCCGCGGGGGAGCCCTTCCATCCGAGGTCCCGGCGCTCGCGGACGCGATCGCCGCGGCCGATGGCCTGCGGCTGGGCGGCCTCATGGCCGTCGCGCCGCTCGGCGGGGACCCCCGGCCGGCCTTCGAGCGGCTCCGCGTCCTCGCCGCCGAACTGACCGCCGTCCACCCCGGCGCGGACATGGTCTCGGCCGGCATGAGCCAGGACCTGGAGCACGCCGTCGCGGCCGGTGCGACACACCTGCGTGTCGGCTCAGATGTCCTCGGGCCCCGGCCGCCCGTGCGGTAGCGTCGGACTAGCGGAGAACCGCGCGGACACGACGTCCGGGCCGCGCACGAGCATAAGGAGCAGACCATGGCTGGCGCCCTGCGCAAGACGATGATCTACCTCGGCCTCGCCGACGGCGACGAGCAGTACGACGCCGAGGCCTACGACGCGCCGGCGCGTGACGAGGCGCGCCGTGACGAGCCGTCCCGCGACGACCGCCAGCAGCAACAGCGTCCAGCCGTTGCACCGGAGCCCGAAACCGAGTACCGGGCCCCCGTCACTCCCATCAAACGCGCGCCTTCTTCCAGGGACGAGGATTCTTCATTGCGGCAGATCACCACGGTCCACCCCCGCTCGTACAACGACGCCAAGATCATCGGCGAGAGCTTCCGGGACGGCATTCCCGTGATCATGAACGTGACGGACATGGGCGAGGGCGACGCCAAGCGCCTCGTCGACTTCTCGGCGGGCCTCGTGTTCGGCCTGCACGGCAGCATCGAACGCGTCACCAACAAGGTCTTCCTGCTCTCCCCGTCGACGGTGGAGGTGCTCGGCGAGGACAAGAAGTCCTCCGAGGGCCAGGCCACCTTCTTCAACCAGAGCTAGGCGGGCACGGACCACCGTGGAACTGCTCTTCGCCCTGGTGTACATCGCCCTGACGGTGATCCAGGTGATGCTCATGGCCAGGATCGTGCTCGACGTCGTCCAGATGTTCGCCCGGTCCTGGCGCCCCACGGGGCTCGCCCTCATCGTCGCGAGCTTCGTGTACCGCATCACCGATCCGCCCATGACCTGGGTCCGCTCCAAGGTCAAGCCCGTCAACCTCGGGGGAATGCAGCTGGACCTGGCCTTCCTCCTGCTCTACTTCGCCGTCTTCATCGCGAAGATCGTCGTGGCCCAGCTCGCCAGCTAGGCGTAGCGCCGCGGCGGCGTCCGGACCGGGGCGCACCGGCCCGGCCCGGCCGGTTCGTGTTGGGCAATCAAACCGTTATAGTCTTGTCACAAGAAGCGCGCCGGAGCAGGACCGGACGGCGGGCTCCACACGGGATTAGCGTATCCGCGCCGCATCAGCGGCCGGGCGACAGAACCAACGTATCGAGGTGACCAGATGGCGCTCACGCCAGAAGATGTAGTCAACAAGCGCTTCCAGCCGACCAAGTTCCGCGAAGGCTACGACCAGGACGAGGTTGACGACTTCCTGGACGAGATCGTCGTCGAGCTCCGCCGGCTGAACCAGGAGAACGACGAACTGCGTCGCCGCGTGAGCGAGCTCCAGGGCGGCTCGGAGAACACCGAGGCCGTTCCGGCACCCATCGCCGCCGCACCGGCCGCCGAGGCCGAGCCGGCCGCGGAGGAGCCCGTCGAGGCCGAGGAGGCCCCCGAGGCCCCGCAGGAGCAGGAGGCCACCCAGTCGGCACCCGTCGTCGCCGCGGCCGCGCCGGTCGCCGGCGCCCCGGCCCACACGGCCACCGCCGAGTCCGCGGCGAGCGTGCTCGCCATGGCCCAGCGCCTCCACGACGAGTACGTGGGCGCCGGCGTCGAGCAGCGCGACAAGATCATCGCCGAGGCCCAGATCGAGGCCAACAGCCTCGTCAACGAGGCCGAGGAGAAGAGCCGCAAGACCCTCAGTGCCCTCGAGCAGCAGAAGTCCGTGCTCGAGCGCAAGGTCGAGCAGCTGCGCGGCTTCGAGCGCGACTACCGTGCCCGCCTGAAGACCTACATCGAGGGCCAGCTGCGCGACCTCGAGGCCAAGGGCTCCGTCGCCACGCCGGAGACCGCGGACAACGCCTAGGGCGGTCCGACGGGCCCGTGCCCGCCATCTGCCACGCCGTCGGCGGCCGGTCCAACCGGCCGCCGACGGCACGTTAAAGAGGGAACCCCATGCATGCAGAACCGGCCGCCACCGCGGCGGACGGCACCGGCCCGGCCCGGTCGCGCCGTTACGCCCTGATCCTCCTCGCCGTGGCGCTCGGTGCCCTGGCGCTCGACCAGTTCACCAAGTGGCTCGTGCAGTCCACGATGGAGCTCGGCGAGTCGATCCCCGTCATCCCGCCCGTGCTGAGCTGGCACTACATCCTCAATCCCGGGGCGGCGTTCTCGATCGGAACCGACGTGACGTGGGTCTTCACGCTCGTCCAGGCGACCGTCGTCGTCTACATCCTGGCCTTCCCGCTGCGAAAGGTCTCCTCCGTAGTGTGGGCCGCGGCCCTCGGTGGCGTCCTCGGCGGGGCCGCGGGCAACCTCATGGACCGGCTGTTCCGCGAGCCGTCGTTCGGCATGGGCCACGTCGTGGACTTCATCGCCGTTCCCAACTTCGCGATCTTCAACATTGCCGATTCCTTCGTCGTCTGCTCCATGATCGTCGTGTGCGTACTGATCTTCCGGGGGATCGGCCTCGACGGGCGGAAGGCCGATGCCGCGGAGGCCGGCGACGGGACCGGCGCGCCCGGGAGCGGTACGGGCGGGGAGTCCTAGCCGTGCCCGTCGTCGTCGTGCAGGAGGCACAGGCGGGACGGCGCGTCGACGCCGTCCTGGCCGAGGCGCTCGGGGTCTCCCGCAGTGCCGCCGCCCAGTGGTGCGCCGAGGGGCACGTCAGCCTCGGCGGCCGGGCCGTCGCCAAGTCCCGCAAGGCCGCCGCCGGCGAGGCCTACGAAGTCGTCGTCCCCGAACGCCCCGACCCTCTGGAAGTGAAGGTGGAACGCGTGGAAGAGCTCAGGATCCTCGGCGAGGACCCGGACTACGTCGTCATCGACAAGCCCGTCGGCGTCGCCGCGCACCCCTCTCCGGGGTGGGTCGGGCCCACGGTCGTCGGGGCCCTCGCCGCCGCCGGCTACCGGATCAGCACCTCGGGCGCGGCGGAGCGCCAGGGAATCGTGCACCGGCTCGACGTCGGGACGTCCGGCGCGATGGTCGTCGCCACGAGCGAGCGGGCCTACACGGCCCTCAAGCAGGCCTTCCGCGACCGGACGCCGGAGAAGGTCTACCACGCCGTCGTCCAGGGCATGCCGGACCCGCTCAAGGGGACGATCGACGCCCCGATCGGCCGCCACCCCGGCCATGACTGGCGCTTCGCCGTCCTCGAGGACGGGCGGGACTCCGTCACCCACTACGAGGTCATCGAGGCCTTCGGGCGTGCATCGCTCGTCGAGGTGCACCTCGAGACGGGCAGGACGCACCAGATCCGGGTGCACTTCTCCGCCCTGCGCCATCCGTGCGCGGGCGACCAGACCTACGGCGCGGACCCGCGGCTCGCCGCCGACCTCGGGCTGACCCGGCAGTGGCTGCACGCCCACCGGCTGGCCTTCCCGCACCCCGTGACGGGGGAGCGCGTCGAATACACGAGCGGCTACCCGTCCGACCTCTCACACGCCCTCGAGCTGCTGCGCCACGGGCTCGGCTAGCCGCGCGGCGGCGCGGACGACGGCGGCGCGCCAGCCTGGCGGGACGGCCCGGGGAAGCGTCGGGCCGGGCACTAGACTTGTCGGGTGGCCAGCTCTCCCCGGGACGGATTCGTCCATCTTCACACGCACACCGAATACTCGATGCTCGACGGCGCGGCCCGCCTGCCGGAGCTCTTCGCGGAGACCGACCGGCTCGGGATGACGGCCCTCGCGACGACGGACCACGGCTACCTGTTCGGCGCCTTCGACTTCTGGAACAAGGCCACGCAGGCCGGCATCAAGCCGATCATCGGCGTCGAGGCCTACGTCACGCCGGGCACCGCGCGCGACGACAAGACCCGCGTAAAGTGGCGCTCCGAGGAGTCCCAGAAGGGCGACGACGTCTCCGGCGGCGGCCTCTACACCCACATGACGTTGTTGAGCTACAACAACACCGGGATGAACAACCTCTTCCGGGCGTCCTCGATCGCCTCGCTCGACTCCGTGTTCGGCAAGTACCCGCGCTGGGACCGCGACCTGTTGAACACCTACTCCGAGGGCCTCATCGCCACGACCGGCTGTCCCTCCGGCGAGGTCCAGACCAAGCTCCGCCTCGGCCAGTACGAGGAGGCGAAGGCCGCCGCCGCGGAGTTCCGGGAGATCTTCGGCGCGGAGAACTACTTCTGCGAGCTCATGGACCACGGCCTCGACATCGAGCGCCGGGTCACGAAGGACCTGCTGCGGCTCGCCCGCGAGCTCGGCCTCCCGCTCGTGGCGACGAACGACCTCCACTACACGCACGAGCACGACGCCAAGGCGCACGAGGCGCTGCTCGCCATCAACTCCGGTTCCACGCTCGACGAGCCCACCTACGACCAGGGCGGCTCGCGCTTCGCGTTCCAGGGCTCCGGCTACTACCTGAAGAGCCCGGCGGAGATGCGCGAGCTGTTCAAGGAGATGCCCGAGGCCTGCGACAACACCCTGCTCATCGCCGAACGCGTCGACGTCTCCTTCGACATGAACGCGAACTACATGCCGAAGTTCCCCTGCCCGCCGGGGGAGGACGAGACGAGCTGGCTTGTGAAGGAGGTCGACCAGGGCCTCCACTACCGCTACCCGGACGGCATCCCCGAGGACGTCCGCAAGCAGGCCGACTACGAGCTCGAGATCATCATCAAGATGGGCTTCCCCGGATACTTCCTCGTCGTGGCCGACTTCATCAACTGGTCCAAGGAGAACGGGATCCGCGTGGGACCCGGCCGCGGCTCGGGCGCCGGCTCGATGGTGGCCTACGCCCTGCGCATCACCGACCTGGACCCGCTGCGGCACGGCCTGATCTTCGAGCGCTTCCTGAACCCGGACCGCGTCTCGATGCCCGACTTCGACGTCGACTTCGACGACCGCCGCCGCCCCGAGGTGATCAAGTACGTCACCGAGAAGTACGGCGACGAGCGCGTCGCCATGATCGTCACGTACGGGTCCATCAAGACCAAGCAGGCCCTCAAGGACTCCTCGCGCGTGCTGGGCTACCCGTTCAGCATGGGCGAGCAGCTGACCAAGGCCCTGCCCCCGGCCGTCATGGCCAAGGACATCCCGCTCGCCGACATCGAGGACCCGAAGGCCAAGCGCTACGGCGAGGCCGCCGACTTCCGCGAGCTCGTCGCGACCGACCCAGAGGCCGCCCGCGTCTTCGAGACCGCCAAGGGGCTCGAGGGCCTCAAGCGCCAGTGGGGCGTCCACGCCGCCGGCGTCATCATGAGCTCGGATCCCATCATCGACGTCATCCCCATCATGCGCCGCATCCAGGACGGCCAGGTCATCACGCAGTTCGACTACCCGACCTGCGAGGGCCTCGGGCTGATCAAGATGGACTTCCTGGGGCTGCGGAACCTGACAATCATCTCCGACGCGCTCGAGAACGTCACGGCCAACCGCGGCACGGTGCTGGACCTGGAGACCCTGGACATCGACGACGCCGAGTCGTACAAGCTGCTCGCGCGAGGCGACACGCTCGGCGTCTTCCAGCTCGATGGCGGCCCCATGCGTTCGCTGCTCAAGCTCATGCGCCCCGACAACTTCGAGGACATCTCGGCCGTCATCGCGCTCTACCGTCCAGGTCCGATGGGCGCGAACTCGCACACCAACTACGCGCTGCGCAAGAACGGCCTGCAGGAGGTCACGCCGATCCACGCGGAGCTCGAGGAGCCGCTGCGGGAGATCCTGGACACGACGCACGGCCTGATCGTGTACCAGGAGCAGGTCATGGCGATCGCGCAGAAGGTCGCCGGCTTCACGCTCGGCCAGGCGGACATCCTGCGCCGCGCGATGGGCAAGAAGAAGAAGTCGGAGCTGGACAAGCAGTACGAGGGCTTCCACGGCGGCATGGTCGCCAACGGCTTCTCGGAGGCGGCCATCAAGTCCCTGTGGGACATCCTGCTGCCGTTCTCCGACTACGCCTTCAACAAGGCCCACTCCGCGGCGTACGGCCTGGTCTCCTACTGGACGGCCTACCTCAAGGCGCACTATCCGGCGGAGTACATGGCCGCCCTGTTGACCTCGGTCGGCGACGACAAGGACAAGTCGGCGATGTACCTCAACGAGTGCCGCCGCATGGGCATCACGGTGCTGCCGCCGGACGTGAACGAGTCCGCGTTGAACTTCACCCCGGTCGGAAACGACATCCGCTTCGGCATGGGCGCCGTCCGCAACGTGGGCGCCAACGTGGTCAACGCGATGGTCCAGGCGCGCGAGGAGAAGGGGAAGTACACCTCCTTCTCCGACTTCCTGCAGAAGGTCCCGGCCGTGGTCTGCAACAAGCGGACCATCGAGTCCCTCGTGAAGGCGGGGGCCTTCGACTCCATGGGCCATCCGCGCCGCGCTCTCGCGATGATCCACGAGGAGGCCGTGGACTCCGTGATCGTCCTCAAGCGCAACGAGGCGGCCAACCAGTTCGACCTCTTCAGCGGGCTCGACGATCCGTCGGCCGGCGCTGGCCTGACGGTGGACATCCCGGACCTGCCCGAGTGGGAGAAGAAAGACCGGCTCTCCTTCGAGCGCGACATGCTGGGCCTCTACGTCTCCGACCACCCGCTGCTGGGCCTCGGCGGCATCCTGGAGCAGCACGCGGACCTGCCCGTGAACCAGGTGGTCTCCGAGGAGGGGCCGGCCGACGGGCACTCGGTGAAGATCGCGGGCATGATCACGTCGCTGCAGCGCAGGATCGCCAAGAACAGCGGCAATCCCTACGCGCGCTGCGAGATCGAGGACCTGTCCGGCTCGATGGAGGTCATGTTCTTCGGCCAGGCCTACGGGCCGATCGCCTCGGTGCTCGCCGAGGACCTCATCGTCGTGGTCAAGGGCCGCGTGCAGCGGCGAGACGACGGCTCGGTGACGCTCTCGGCGCAGGAGATGACGATCCCGGAGATCAGCGAGGACGGCCTCGCCGGTCCCGTGGTGATCAGCCTGCCGACGCACAAGGCCACCGAGGAGACGGTGAGCGCCCTGGGCGACGTGCTGCGGACGCACTCGGGCAACACGGAGGTCCGGGTCAAGCTCGCGGGAACGCACAGCATCCAGCTGATGCGCCTCGGCCCGGAGTTCCACGTCAACCCCAACCCCGCCCTCTTCGGTGACCTCAAGGTGCTCCTGGGTCCGGCCTGCCTCGACGTCTGATCCACGGCGTCGCTAGTGTGACGGATCCGGCGGACGACGCCGGGGCCCGCCGCGCGCCGTCGTCGTAAGCTGGTGGGGTGACTTCCCAGGCAACGGACACCCCCCGCTACGACTCCTCGACGCTGCGCACGATCGACCTGCGCGGCCCGGCCGGTGCCGGGCTGGACCATGCCGGGCTCAAGGCTGCGATGCCGCGGCCCGAGGGCGGCTTCGACGGCGCCTCCGAGGCCGTCGCCGGCATCATCGAGCGGGTGCGGGCCGAGGGCGCGGCGGCCCTGCACGAGCTTGCCGAGCGCTTCGACGGCGTCCGGCAATCGGGCACGCGCGTGCCGGCCGGGGCGTTGGCCGCGGCCCTGGACGGGCTCGACCCCACGGTCCGGGCGGGCCTGGAGGAAGCGGTCCGGCGCGCGCGGGACTTCGCCACGGCGCAGCGCCCCGCGGACGCGCGCGTCGACTTCGGCGGTGGGGCCACCGTGTCCCAGCGGTGGGTCCCCGTGCGGCGCGTGGGACTCTACGTCCCCGGCGGCCTCGCGGTCTACCCGAGCTCGGTCGTCATGAACGTCGTCCCCGCGCAGGCGGCCGGCGTCGGCTCGATCGCACTGGCCTCCCCGCCGCAGAAGGAGCACGGGGGCCTGCCGCACCCGACGATCCTCGCGGCGGCCGCGCTCCTCGGCATCACCGAGGTCCACGCGGTCGGCGGCGCCCAGGCCGTCGCGGCCTTCGCCTACGGCATCGACGCCGCCTCCGGAGGGGATCCGATCGAGCCCGTCGACGTCGTCACGGGGCCGGGCAACGTCTTCGTGGCGACCGCCAAGCGCCTCGTCAAGGGCGTCGTCGGGATCGACGCGGAGGCCGGTCCGACGGAGATCGCGATCCTCGCCGACGATGCCGCCGATCCGGCGTTCATCGCCGCCGACATGGTCAGCCAGGCCGAGCACGATCCGCAGGCGGCGGCCGTCCTCGTCACCGACTCGGCGCCGCTCGCGGAGGCGGTGCGGGTCGAGCTCGACCGCCAGGTCCCGGCGACGCGCCACGCCGGACGCGTCGCGACGGCCCTGTCCGGCCCGCAGTCCGCCGTCGTGCTCGTCGATTCGCTCGAGGAGGGCGTCCGCTTCTGCAACGTCTACGGGGCGGAGCACCTGGAGATCCAGACGCGCGACGCCGCCGCGGTGGCCGGGCGGATCACGGCCGCGGGCGCGGTGTTCGTCGGCCCCTACAGCCCCGTGAGCCTCGGGGACTACGCGGCCGGCTCCAACCACGTGCTGCCCACGAGCGGGACGGCTGCGTTCGCCTCCGGCCTGAACACGACCGTCTTCCTCAAGGCCGTGCAGGTGATCGACTATTCCCGCGAGGCGCTCGCCGCGGTGGGGGAGCACGTCGTCGCGCTCTCCGCCGCGGAGGACCTGCCGGCGCACGGCGACGCGGTCCTGGAGCGCACGGCCCCGGAGCGCACGCCCTCGCGGCGCGCCGAGCGGACGGCCTAGGCGTCACAAACCACTACATGTGGTAGTTACATGCTTGTCATTTACCCACATGTAGTCCTATGCTGATGCGGTAGCCCCGACGAACACGACCGGAAGGATGGGCCGGATGCATTGTCCGTTCTGCCGCCATTCGGATTCGCGCGTCGTGGACTCCCGTCTGGCCGACGACGGCTCGTCGATCCGGCGCCGCCGGCAGTGCGGGGAGTGCGGACGCCGCTTCACGACCGTCGAGACCACGAGCCTGAGCGTCATCAAGCGCTCCGGCGTCGCCGAGCCGTTCAGCCGCTCCAAGGTCGTCAACGGCGTGCGGAAGGCCTGCCAGGGCCGGCCCGTCACCGACGACGACCTGGCCCTCCTCGCGCAAGAGGTCGAGGAATCGGTCCGCGCGTCCGGGACGGCGGAGATCGACGCCCACGAGGTCGGGCTCGCGATCCTGGGCCCGCTGCAGAAGCTGGACCAGGTCGCCTACCTGCGCTTCGCGAGCGTCTACCAGGCGTTCGACTCGCTCGAGGACTTCGAATCGGCGATCACCAAGCTCCGCCGCGAGGCGGATTCCACCCCGCAGGGGAGGCAGCGGCCGCTCACGGCCGACTGATCACGGGACCACCGCCGCGGACCAGGACCCGCGGCGGCCAGGGCTCCGGTGGCGGCTACGGAGGGGAAGCCGAAGCCGCCACCGGCACCACTTCCGGCCACGAAGCCCGGCTACGAGGCGAAGCCGAAGTGGATGGCGGCCTGCAGCGCGCCGCCGACGATTCCCGCGTTGTTCTTCAGATCCGCCGGCACGATCGGCGTGCGTAGGTCCAGCAGCGGCAGGAAGTCCTCGCTGCGCTTGGAGATGCCGCCGCCGACGATGAACAGGTTGGGGGAGAAGAGGAACTCCACGTGGGAGAAGTAGCGCTGAAGGCGCTGCGCGTAGTCCTCCCACGACAGCTCCTCCCGCTCCCGGGCCGCGGCCGAGGCGCGCGACTCGGCGTCGTAGCCGTCGATCTCGAGGTGCCCGAGCTCGAAGTTCGGCACGAGCACGCCGTCGTGGACCAGGGCGCCGCCGATCCCGGTGCCGAGCGTGATCGCCAGGACGGTCCCGTCCACGCCCTTCCCCGCGCCGTACCGGGCCTCCGCGAGCCCGGCCGCATCGGCGTCGTTCATGACCTGCACGGGGCGCCCGAGCTGCTCGGTGAGGAGGGCGTCGACGTCCGTGCCGATCCAGGATTCGTCCACGTTGGCCGCCGACAGGGCCACGCCGTGGTGGATGATCGCCGGAAAGGTCACGCCGACGGGGACGTCCCCTGCGGGGGCGCCCTCGCGCGAGGACAGCTCCTCGACGATCTGCCCCACGACGACGGCGACGGCCTCCGGCGTGGCCGGCTTCGGCGTGTCGATCCGGAAGCGGGACCCGACGAGCTTGCCCTTCTTCAGGTCGACGATCCCGCCCTTGATCCCGGTGCCGCCGATGTCGATGCCGATCGCCTCGCGGTGCTTGCGCTTGCCGGAGGATTCCTTGTCCTTGGCCATGGTGTCCTTTCTAGGGAAGGGTCAGGATCTCGGCGCCGGAATCGGTCACCAGGAGCGTGTGTTCGAACTGCGCGGTGCGCTTGCGGTCGCGGGTCACGGCCGTCCAGCCGTCGTCCCACATGTCCCACTCGATGGTGCCGAGGGTCAGCATCGGCTCGATCGTGAAGACCATGCCCGGCTCGATCAGGCGGCTGTAGCCCGGGGCGGCGTCGTAGTGGGGGATGATGAGCCCCGTGTGGAAGGCCTCGCCGACGCCGTGGCCGGTGAAGTCCCGCACCACGCCGTAGCCGAAGCGCTTGGCGTAGGCGGAGATCGTCCGGCCGATCACGTTGAACTCGCGGCCCGGCATGACCGAGCGTATCGCGCGGCGCAGCGACTCCCGGGTGCGTTCGACGAGCAGGCGGGACTCCTCGTCGACGTCACCGGCGAGGAAGGTCGCGTTCGTGTCGCCGTGCACGCCGCCGAGGTAGGCGGTGATGTCGATGTTGACGATGTCCCCGTCCTGGACGACCGTCGAATCCGGGATGCCGTGGCAGATGACCTCGTTGATGGACGCGCACAGCGACTTGGGGAAGCCCCGGTAGCCGAGCGTCGAGGGGTAGGCGCCGTGGTCCACGAGGAAACCGTGGCCGATCCGGTCCAGCTCGTCGGTCGTGACGCCGGGGACGACGGCGGCGCCCACGAGCTCGAGCGCCTGCGCGGCCAGCCGGGATGCGGCGCGGATCCGCTCGGTCGTCTCGGCGGAGGGGACGTCGGAGCCCTCGAACTTCGCCGGCGCGGGCCGGCCCACGTACTCGGGGCGGGCGATGCCCGGAGGGACGAGTCGTTCGGGGGAGAGGACGCCGGGGGCAAGGGTCCCGACGGGTGCGGTGGCGCTGCTTGGCATGGTCTCGATCCTATCGTCCCCGGCGGGCGCCGGAGTAGGGTGGGCGGAGCACGGCGGAACACGCCGCCATCGTCGACGAACGGGAGGACCGGGATGTCCGCAGAGGGACGGCCGCAGGGCGACTACTGGTACAACACGGTGACCAAGCAGGTCGAGACGGGGGCCCAGTCGGACTGGACGCAGCTCATCGGGCCCTATGCGACGCGCGAGGAGGCCGAGCGGGCGCTCGAGAAGGTCGAGCAGCGCAACGCGGCCTGGGACGCGCAGGACGAGGACTAGCCCGGCCTGCGTCTAGCTAGTCGGCGAATCCGTGCTCGGCCGCCGGGAACGATCCCTCGAGGACGTCGCGGTGATAGGCCGCGGCCGCCTCGGCGACGATCGGCCGCAGCTGGGCGTACTGCTTGACGAACTTCGCGGTCCGGCCCGTGCGCAGGCCCAGCATGTCCTGCCAGACGAGCACCTGGCCGGTCGTCGAGGCCCCCGCGCCGATGCCGATGGTCGGCACGGTCAGGGCGGCATCGACCGCGGCCGCGGCGGAGTCCGGGACCATTTCCATGAGGACGCAGAACGCGCCGGCGGCCTCCAGGGCCAGGGCGTCCTCGACGAGCCGGGCCGCGGTCCCGCCGCGCCCCTGGACGCGGTAGCCGCCGAGGGCGTGCTCGCTCTGGGGCGTGAAGCCGATGTGGGCCATGACGGGCACGCCGGCGGCGGTCAGCGCCCGCACGTGCTCCGCGAAGTGGGCGCCGCCCTCCATCTTCACGGCGTGGACGCGGGCCTCCTTCATGAGCCGGACGGAGGACTCGACGGCCTGCGCGGGGGAGACCTCGTAGGAGCCGAACGGCAGGTCGCAGACCACGAGCGGGCGCTGCGAGCCGGCCGTGACCGACTTGGCGAACACGATCATCTCGTCGAGCGTGATCGGCAGGGTCGTCTCGTAGCCCATGACGTTGTTCGCGGCGGAATCGCCGACGAGCAGCACCTCGATGCCGGCCTCGTCGAAGACCTCGGCCATGTACTGGTCGTAGGCCGTCAGCATCGCGAAGCGGCGCCCCTCGGCCTTGGCCTGGAGCAGGTGGTGCGTGCGGATGCGGGCCGGCGTGCGGCCCGACGACGGGGCCGCCGCGGCGGCCGCCGGCGCTGCTGATCCGTACGGGGCGGGTTGTTCGGCACTCATGGACACCAGCCTACGCCACGGGTCCGGGCCGGATCGGGCCCGCCCGGACGTCACGCGGCGGCCGATCACACCGGCGTCCGAGTAGATCCGAGTAGAGTTGCACACGGTATGCACTGCCCGCCCACCGAACGCATTCCCTCGTGGAAGGAGCCCCCATGGACCGCCAGCAGGAGTTCGTGCTCAGGACCATCGAAGAGCGCGACGTGCGCTTCGTCCGCCTCTGGTTCACGGACGTCGTCGGCTCCCTGAAATCGGTGGCCCTGGCCCCGGCCGAGGTGGAGGGGGCGTTCGAGGAGGGCCTCGGCTTCGACGGGTCCTCGATCGAGGGCCTCTCGCGGATCTACGAGTCGGACATGCTGGCGCAGCCGGACCCGTCGACGTTCCAGATCCTGCCGTGGCGCGGCGAGACCGAGCCGACCTCGCGCATGTTCTGCGACATCCTCACCCCCGAGGGCGCGCCGTCCCCGGCCGACCCCCGCAACGTGCTCAAGCGCCAGCTCGCCGTCGCCGCCGACATGGGCTTTACGTGCTACACGCACCCCGAGATCGAGTTCTACCTGCTCAAGTCCCCGGACATCGGCGCCGCGGGCGTCCCGGTCCCCGTGGACTACGGCGGCTACTTCGACCACGTCACCGGCGGCGTGGGCCAGGACTTCCGCCGCCGCGCGGTCACGATGCTCGAGGCCGTGGGCATCTCCGTGGAGTTCAGCCACCACGAGAACGGCCCGGGACAGAACGAGATCGACCTGCGGTACGCCGACGCGCTGCAGACCGCGGACAACGTCATGACCTTCCGCACGGTCATCAAGGAGGTCGCGATCCAGCAGGGCATCTACGCGACCTTTATGCCCAAGCCGTTCAGCGACCACCCCGGGTCCGGGATGCACACGCACTTCTCCCTCTTCGAGGGCGACACCAACGCGTTCTTTGCGGCCGGGCAGGAATACCAGCTCTCCACGACCGCGCGGCAGTTCATCGCCGGCATCCTGCGCCACGCCCCGGAATTCACGGCCGTGACCAACCAGTTCGTGAACTCCTACAAGCGCCTGTGGGGCGGCGGCGAGGCACCGAGCCACCTGTCCTGGGGGCACAACAACCGTTCCGCGCTGTTGCGGGTGCCGCTCTACAAGCCCAACAAGGGCCAGTCGGCGCGCGTCGAGTACCGCGGAATCGACTCGGCGGCCAACCCGTACCTCGCCTACGCCGTGCTGCTCGGCGCCGGGCTCAAGGGCATCCAGGAGGGCTACGAGCTCCCGCCGGCCACGGAGGACGACGTCTGGAGCCTGTCCTCGGCCGAGCGCCGCGCGATGGGCCACGACCCGCTGCCGGGCAGCCTCCACGACGCGATCCGGGCCATGGAGGACTCCGAGCTCGTCGCGGAGATCCTCGGCGAGCAGGTCTTCGCGAGCTTCCTGCGCAACAAGCAGGACGAGTGGCACGAGTACCGGCAGAACGTGAGCCCCTTCGAGCTCAACCGCTACCTCGGCATCCTCTAGGACCACCGGCCATGAGCACCGCGCGCCAGCTCATCGCCACGGGGTTCGACGACGTCGAACGCGCCCGGCGCTTCCTCGCCTCCCCCGAGTTCGAGGGGATCGCGCCGGAACGCCTGCTGGAGGGCCTCGCGCTCTCGGCCGACCCCGACCTCGCGGTCCTGTCCCTCGTCCGCCTCGCCGAGGTGGCCCCCGGGGTGCTCGACCTCGTCTCCGGACCCGACGGCGGGGGGCTCTTCCGCCTGCTCGGCGCCTCGGAGGCCCTCGCCGAGTTCCTCATCCGGCACCCCGCGCACACCTCCCTCCTCACGGAACCGGCCGCGGGAGGCGGGGGAGGGGACGACGGCGGGGCCCCGGCGTCGTCCGGGCGCGTCAGGGAGGCGCTGCTAGCCTCCGTCGACGCGGCGGGTCCCGAGGGAGCGGAGACCGCCGGCGCGTCCGGCCCCGCGGCCTGGGCCGCCCTGCGCGTCGCCTACCGGGCGGAGCTGACCCGGATCGCGCTCGCCGACCTCGGGGCGCCGGATCCGGTCGCGGCGATGCCGGGCGTCGGCCGGGCCCTCGCCGACCTCGCGGCGGCCGCCGTCCACGCCGCGCTCGCGGTGGCCCGGACCGAGGCCGCCGAGCGCTTCGGGCCCGAGGACGTGGCCGGCGTGCGGCTCGCCGTGATCGGCATGGGCAAGTGCGGCGCGGCCGAGCTGAACTACATCTCGGACGTCGATGTCGTCTACGTCCACGCCGCGGACGGCTGCCCCGAGGAGCGGGCGCCGGAGATCGCCGCGTTCCTCGCGAGCGGCATCGCCCGCGTCCTCGGCGCCCCCGGACCGGAGCCGGCCCTGTGGGAGGTGGACGCGAACCTGCGGCCCGAGGGCAAGGACGGGGCGCTGTCGCGCACGCTCGACTCCCACGTGGCCTACTACTCCCGCTGGGCGCAGAGCTGGGAGTTCCAGGCCCTCTTGAAGGCGCGCCGGATCGCCGGCGACGACGAGCTGGGGCGGGCCTACGAGGAGGCCGTGGCGCCGTTCATCTGGGCCTCCTCGGAGCGCGACGGCTTCGTCGAGTCCGTGCAGGCCATGCGCCGCCGCGTCACGGACAACATCCCCGCCCAGGAGGTCGCCCGGCAGCTCAAGCTCGGCCCCGGCGGGCTGCGCGACGTCGAGTTCACCGTCCAGCTGCTCCAGCTCGTCCACGGCCGGGTCGACGAGTCGCTGCGCGTGCGGGACACGACGTCGGCGATCGCCGCGCTGAGCGAGGCGGGATACATCGGCCGCTCCGACGCGGCGGAGTTCGACGCCGCCTACCGCTACCTGCGCGTGCTCGAGCACCGGATCCAGCTCGTGAAGCTGCGCCGGACGCACCTCATGCCCGTCAAGGAGGACGCCCTGCGGGCGCTCGCCCGCGCCGCGGAGGGGACGGGGGCGCGCACGGAGCGGCCCACGGCCGACGGGCTGACGGAACAGTGGCAGAAGACGCGCCGTGCCGTGAAGTCGCTGCACGAGCGGATCTTCTACCGGCCCCTCCTGGCCACGGCCGCCAACCTCAGCACGGACGAGGTCCGCCTGACGCCGGAGGCTGCGGAAGCGCGGCTGCGCGCCCTGGGCTATGCCGATCCACGCGGCGCGCTGCGCCACATCGAGGCGCTCACGTCCGGGGTGCGGCGCCGGGCCGCGCTGCAGCGCCAGCTCCTGCCCGTGCTGCTGGGGTGGATCGCCGAGGGCGTGGACCCGGACGCGGGCCTGCTCGGCTTCCGCCGCCTGAGCGAGGCGCTCGGCGAGTCGCCGTGGTTCCTCGGCATGCTGCGGGACTCGCGGGCCGGCGCCGAGCGCTTGTGCCACGTGCTCTCCGGCAGCCGCTTCATCACGGACCTGCTCGTCGTCTCCCCGGAGTCCGCCGCGTGGCTCGGCGACGACCGCGAGCTGCAGCCCATGCCGTTCGAGCAGCTGTGGAAGGAGAACGCCGCGAAGATGAAACGGCATCCGGACGCCGAGGAGGCCATGCGGCTCATCCGGCTCAACCGGCGCCGCGAGCTCCTGCGCACGGCGCTGGCCGACGGGGCCGGGCTCATCGACCAGGACCGCGTCGGCGAGGCGCTCTCGGACGCGGACCGGGCGGCGGTCCTGGCCGCCCTGCGCGTCGCCGAACAGGACGAGTACGCCGAGCGGGAGCGCATCACGGACGTCCTCGTCGTCGCGATGGGGCGCCAGGGCGGGCGCGAGATCGCCTACGGCTCCGACGTCGACGCGATGTTCGTGCACCGTCCCCTGCCGGGCGCCGATCCGCAGCAGGCCCAGGAGCAGGCGTACCGGATCATGACCCGCCTCGGCCAGCTCGCGACCCAGCCGCTCAAGCCCGCCGTGCTGGCCGAGCCCAAGCTGGTCGTCGACGCCGACCTGCGGCCCGAGGGGCGCCAGGGACCCCTCGTGCGCACGCTCGAGGCCTACCGCGAGTACTACGGCCGGTGGGCGCTCGTCTGGGAGCGGCAGGCGCTCCTGCGCGCCCGACCGCTGGCCGGGGACGACGAGCTCGCCGCAGACTTCATGGCGCTCGCCGACGACGTGCGCTACCAGACCGGAATCACCACGGAGGAGGAACGGGAGGTCCGCCGGATCAAGGCCCGCGTCGAGGCCGAGCGGCTCCCGCGGGGGGCCGATCCGGCGCTCCACGTCAAGCTGGGCCGCGGGGGACTGAGCGACGTCGAGTGGCTCGTCCAGCTGCTGCAGCTGCGCCACGCGGCCGAGTACCCGGAACTGCGCACGACGTCGACGCGTCCGGCGCTGCGGGCGATCGCCGTCGCCGGGCTGCTGCCCGCCGAGGACGTCGAGCTGCTCGACCGCGCGTGGGCGCTCGCGACCCGGATCCGCAGCGCGACGATGGTCTGCACGGGCCGCGCGTCCGACGTCGTTCCGCGCTCCTGGCGGGACCTCGAGGCCGTCGCGCGCTGGTGCGGCTACCCGGCCGGGAGCGCCTCGCGGCTCGAGGAGGACTACCGCAAGGCCACGCGGCGGGCGCGCCAGGTCTTCGAGCGGCACTTCTACGGCTTCGAGGACAAGGCGTAGCCCGCGCGGACGGGCAGATCGCATCCTTTGTCAATCATGGTTGACGCCGCATGGTGCACGCCGTAGCGTTGCCACCGTGGAGGAGGACGCGATGAAGACGCTGATCGGGGCCATGGACGGCCATCCCATCCGCGGCCTGCGGGCCGTCGCCGAGCTGCAGCAGCGGCTGCGCCGCCATGAGGCGGAGCTGGTCCGGCGGGCCCGCGCCGAGGGATTGTCCTGGGAGGCGATCGCCCAGGCCCTCGGCGTCACGCGCCAGGCCGTCCACAAGGGCTACGGAAAGCACACCTGAGACCCGGGCCGCCGGAGCAGACCCCCAGGAGGACCCATGCACGTGACCCGGGCCGAACTCGATGCCCTCGCCGAGGAGCACCTGGCCAAGGCGGCCTCCGCTCCACACCGGCGCAGCGCCCGGGTCGTGCTGAACGACGGGCGCCTGCGGCACACGCTCATCGCCCTCGCGGCCGGGGCGGAGCTGGGCGACCACTCCAAACCGGAGGCCGCGACCCTGCTCGTGCTGCGTGGAGCCGTGAGGGTGGGATGGGACTCCGGCGAGGTGCGCGTGTCCCACGGCGGACTGTTCGTCCTGCCCGACGCCGTCCACCGCGTGGGCGCCGACGAGCCCTCCGTCTTCCTGCTGACCACGCTTGCCGGCTGAGTCGCGGAAGGCGCGCGGACTGGACGGCGCCCCTGCCGTCGGCACGCGCAGCCGGATGCGGAGGAGCCCGCACGGGCCGCCGAAGCGACGGCCCGTGCGGGCTCCCTGTTCACGCGGGGTGGCCGCGGAGTGCGGCTAGACGCCGTAGTACAGCTCGAACTCGTACGGGTTCGGGCGCAGCGACAGCGGCTTGATCTCGTTCTCGCGCTTGTAGTCGATCCAGGTGCGGACCAGGTCCTCGGTGAAGACGTCTCCCGCGAGCAGGAACTCGTAGTCGTTCTCGAGGGCCACGAGGGCCTCCTCGAGCGATCCCGGGGCCTTCTGGATGTCCTTGGCCTCTTCGGCCGGGAGCTCGTAGAGGTCCTTGTCGATCGGGTCCGACGGCTCGATGCGGTTCTTGATGCCGTCGAGGCCGGCCATCAGCTGCGCAGCGAAGGCCAGGTACGGGTTGGAGGAGGCGTCCGGAGCGCGGAACTCGATGCGCTTGGCCTTCGGGTTGGAGCCCGTGATCGGGATGCGGATGCCGGCGGAGCGGTTGCCCTGCGAGTACACCATGTTCACGGGGGCCTCGAAGCCCTTCACGAGGCGCTTGTAGGAGTTCACGGTCGGGTTCGTGAAGGCCAGGACGGCGGAGGCGTGCTTGAGGAGGCCGCCGATGTACCAGCGGGCGAGGTCGGACAGGCCGGCGTAGCCCTTCTCGTCGTAGAACAGCGGGTCGCCGTTGGACCACAGCGACTGGTGGCAGTGCATGCCCGAGCCGTTGTCGCCGAAGACCGGCTTCGGCATGAAGGTGGCCGACTTGCCCCACGCGTCGGCGACGTTCTTGACGATGTACTTGAACTTCAGGATGTCGTCGGCCGAGTGGACCAGGGTGTTGAACTTGTAGTTGATCTCCGCCTGGCCGGCGCCGCCGACCTCGTGGTGGGAGCGCTCGACCTCGAGGCCGGCGGCATCGAGCTCGACGCAGATGGCGTCGCGCAGGTCGGCCTGCTTGTCGGTCGGGGAGACGGGGAAGTAGCCGCCCTTGAACGGGGTCTTGTAGCCCTGGTTGCCGCCCTCCTCCTTGCGCCCGGTGTTCCAGGCGGCCTCGATGGAGTCGACCTTGTAGAAGGAGCCCTGCGGCTTCGACTCGTACTGGACGTTGTCGAAGATGAAGAACTCGGCCTCGGGGGCGAAGAACGCGGTGTCGGCGATTCCGGTGGAGGCCAGGTAGGCCTCGGCGCGCTCGGCCACGCCGCGGGGGTCGCGGTGGTAGGGCTCGCCGGTGCGGGGGTTGACGATCGAGAAGTTGAACGCCAGGGTCTTCTCCACGCGGAAGGGGTCGATGAAGCCCGTGGTGACGTCCGGGATGAGCTGCATGTCGGACTCGGCGATGCCCTGGAAGCCGCGGATCGAGGATCCGTCGAAGAGCTGTCCGTTCACGAAGAAGTCGGCGTCGACCGTCTTGGCCGGGACGTTGAAGTGCTGCTGCACGCCGGGGAGGTCGGTGAAACGGATGTCGACGAACTTGACGTCTTCGTCGGCAATGTACTGGAGGACTTCGTCCGCATTCTTGAACATCTAGAACTGCTCCTATGTGAGGCAATTTTGCCGGGCAAAGTGGCCGCTGGCTCGGGTGATCGGTTCCCGAAGTTGTGACCAGCCTATCGAATCGCCGTTTCCCGGCAGTGACGCGGTTGTTTCCGGGACGTTACACGGGGTGCCTTTTACGGGCGGTTGACACGGCCGCTGTCCGCGGCGCAGGCGGCTACCCTTGAGGGGTGGAGAGAAAAGACCTCGGATCCTGGCTGCAGGGTCCACCCCAGCTCAACGACCAGTCCTGGCCGGGACAGCGGCTCGGCCGCCCGGAATCGGGTCCCGCCAGCATCGCCCGCTTCGGTCCCCGCGTGGTGGCCTTGTGCATCGACTGGGGGCTGGCCATGCTGGTCTCCTGGCTCTTCTTCGACGCCGCCCCGTGGGCCAACCTGCTCTGGTTCGCCGTCATGCAGCTCGTGTTCGTCGGCGTCACGGGGCATTCCGTGGGCCACCGCGTCATGGGAATGCAGGTCCAGCGCCTGGACGGAACGGGCATCCGTCCGCTCGACGGCGTCGTGCGCACGCTCCTGCTCTGCCTCGTCGTTCCGCCGCTCGTCGCGGACGGGGATCAGCGCGGACTGCACGACCGCGTGGTGAAGACCATCCTGGTCCGCACGCGCTGATCCGGTCCCGGCCGGAGCGGCGGAAACGCAGCCGGTCGACCGGTAGGGAAACGGGGCGGGTCCCGGCCATCGTCCGGGACCCGCCCCGTTCGTCGTCGTCCGGGCTCAGCGTCCGCGCATCGCCCGGCGGTCCGGCCGGGCCCGCATCGGGTCGATGCCCTTGGGGATCGGCAGCTTGGCGCTGCCGAGCGTGGACAAGCGCAGGTCCACCGCGTGGACCTCCTGCTTGTTGAGCGACTTCTTGAGCTTCTTCATCTCCTTGCCGACCTTGCCCAGGGCCGTCTGGCCCTCCTCCGAGCCGGCGTTGAGGACGTGGATCGGCACGTTGGGCAGGACGCGGGCCATGCGCCGGCGCTCGCCCTCGACGAGCTGGCGGACGCGGCCCGTCGGCCCCTCGGTCACGAGCACGACGCCGGGCTTGCCGATCGCCATGAACACGAGGTCCTGCGTGCGCGGATTGATCGCGACGGGCTGCTCCTTGAGGATCCAGCCCCGGCGCAGCACGCTCATCGCGGCGCCGGCCGCTCCCTGACGCCCCTCGAGCTGGGCGAACGCCGCCCGCTCGGCCCGGCGGGAGAGGATGAACGTGGCGGCGAGCAGGCCCAGCGGGATGGCGACGAGCAGCAGCGTGACCCAGTTGTCCACGAGGAAGCCGATCAGCAGGCCCACGGCCACGACGCCGAGGAACGCCAAGATCATGAGCCAGACCACCATTGGGTCGTGGCGCCGGGTCATCTGGAAGACCTGGCCCAGCTGCTTCAGGCGGCCGGGCTCCTTCGCGGTCTTCGGTGCCTTCGGCTTGCGCGAGAACAAGCGGCGCTTCGGCTGGGCGTCGTCGGTGGGGGTGCTATCGGGGGTCTTGGCCATAGTGATCCAATTCTAGATGATCCGCGGCGGATCAGGTGGCCGGCAGCAGGCTCGCGGCCTCCTGCCGCGTGCTGCCCGAGTCCTCGATGTGGGCGAGCGCCTCGGGGATGGGCAGGCCGCGCTTGCGCATGGCGCCGGCCCACAGGCGTCCGGCCCGGTAGGAGGAGCGCACGAGCGGGCCCGACATCACGCCGAGGAAGCCGATCTCCTCGGCCTCCTGCTGCAGCTCGACGAACTCCTGGGGCTTGACCCAGCGCTCGACGGGGTGGTGGCGCTCGGTCGGGCGCAGGTACTGCGTGATGGTGAGCAGGTCGCAGCCGGCCTCGTGCAGGTCGCGCATGGCCTCGGAGACCTCTTCGCGGGTCTCGCCCATGCCGAGGATCAGGTTGGACTTGGTGATCATCCCGTGGTCGCGTCCCTGCGTGATGACGTCGAGCGAGCGCTCGTAGCGGAACGCCGGCCGGATCGACTTGAAGAGCCGCGGGACCGTCTCGAGGTTGTGCGCGTAGACCTCGGGGGCCGAGGCGCAGATCGCGTCGAGGTGCTCCCGGCGCCCGGAGAAGTCGGGGATGAGCAGTTCGACGCCGGTGCCCGGGTTGAGCTGGTGGATGCGGCGCACGGTCTCGGCGTAGAGCCAGGTGCCCTCGTCCTCGAGGTCGTCGCGGGCCACGCCCGTCACGGTCGCGTAGCGCAACTCCATCTTCTTGACCGACATCGCGACCTTGAACGGCTCGGCCCGGTCGATCGGCTGCGGCCGCCCGGTGTCGATCTGGCAGAAGTCGCAGCGGCGCGTGCACTCGGAGCCGCCGATCAGGAAGGTCGCCTCGCGGTCCTCCCAGCATTCGAAGATGTTGGGGCAGCCGGCCTCCTCGCACACGGTGTGCAGGCCCTCCGACTTCACGAGGTTCTTCAGCCCGACGTACTCGGGGCCGATGTTGACCTTCGCCTTGATCCACTCGGGCTTGCGTTCCACCGGGGTGGCCGCGTTGCGCTGCTCGATGCGCAGCATGCGGCGGCCTTCGGGGGCGATGCTCATGACAGGGCTCCTTCACGGATCTCGGCGGACTTCACGGCGGGCAGGAGCACGGTGGTGAACTCCTCCTCGACGCGTTGCAGGAGCTCGGCCGGCTCTATGGTGCGGCCGGTCTCGAGCGAGAGGGTGGTGATGCCGGCATCGGTGATGCCGCACGGGATGATCTGCCGGTAGGGGTCCAGCGAATGGGAGCAGTTCAAGGCGAAGCCGTGCATCGTCACGCCGTGGTCGACGCGGATCCCGATCGCGCCGATCTTCCGGGCCGGGCCCTGCTCCGGCTCGATCCAGACGCCCGCGCGCCCGCGGATCCGCGTGCCGGCGACGCCGTAGTCGGCGAGGACGTTGACGAGGACCTGTTCGAGGCGCTCCACGTAGTCCCGGATCGCCGCGTGGTCCTTGAGTTCGACGATGGGGTAGGCGACGAGCTGGCCCGGTCCGTGCCACGTCAGCTTGCCGCCACGGTCGACGTCGACGACGGGCGTGCCGTCCAGGGGGAGGTCGGCGGGCTCGGTGCGCTTGCCCGCGGTGTAGACGGGGGAGTGCTCGAGCAGCAGGACGGTGGGTCCGCGCCGGCCGGAGGCCACGTCGTCGTGGAGCTCCCGCTGCAGGTCCCACGCCCGTCCGTAGTCGACGAAGTCCGGGGACAGGCCGACCCGTTGGAAGGAAATGGTCATGGCCCCCAGCCTACGCTTCGGGCGCAGGCGCCCCCGAATCGTGGGACCCCGTGCAACGCGGTGCCTGTGGATAACTCCTGCGGGCCGCGGGCGGTTCCGGTAGAACGGAACCATGAACGCGACGATCCCCCTCCTGCCCCTGCCGCGGACCGCCGGCTTCGAGACGCTGCGGGAGATCGGCCGCGGTGGCAACGCCGCGGTCTACGAGGTCCTCTCGGGCGCCGGCGGCACGCGCCTGGCCCTCAAGGTCGGCGCGGCCGAGGATCCGCCGGGAGTGGAGCAGCTGGAGCGCGAGGTCGAGGTCCTGCGCGGGCTCGGGCATCCGCACCTCGTGGCCCTGCACTCGGCCGTGGAGACGAGCCGCGGACCGGGCGTGCTCATGGAGTACCTGCCGGGCGGTTCCGTCGCCGAACTCGTCGCCGCCTCCGGGCCGCGGAGCCTGGGGGAGACCGTGACGGTCGTCGCGCCGATCGCGCAGGCCCTGGCCTTCCTGCACGCGGCCGGAGCGGTGCACGGCGACGTCTCCCCGGGCAACATCCTCTTCACCGCCACGGGCGTCCCGAAGCTCTCCGACCTGGGGCTCGCGGGGCTCGTCGGCCGGCCCGGACAAGGCGGAGGCACGCCGGGCTTCACGGCCCCGGAGCCGCAGTCCGCCCGGGACCGGGCGCTGCTGCCCGCCCGCGACGTGTACTCCCTCGCCGCCGTCGCCTGGTTCGTCCTCACGGGCCGCACGCCGGCGCCGACGAGCCGCCGTCCGCCGCTCGGGAGCCTCGTGCCCGGGGTCCCGGACGAGTTCGCCCTCCTGCTCGAGGCCTGCCTCGCGGAAGACCCCGACGAGCGGCCCCCGGCCTCCGAGCTCGCCCTCGGGATCTTCTGCGGCGCCGAACCCCGGCCCGTGGAGCTGACCGAGTCCGTCCGGCCGGAGGCGATGGGCCTGCTGCCGACGCGCCGCCCGCCGGAACCCGGCCCGCGCGGGCCGGGCGCCGTCCTGCGGCGGCTCGACGCAGCGTGGACGCCGCGGAAGACGGCGTGGCTCGCGGGCGCGGCGGCCGCCGTCGTCCTCGCGGTCGCCGCCGCCGGCGCCGTCACCGTCGCCTTCCGGGACATGGATAACGGGCCGGCGCCCGCGGCGCAGTCTCCGGCACCCGGGACCGCGACGACCGCCCCGTCCGAGGAGGGCGCCCGCGCCGGGGATCCGCCCGGATCGCCCGGGACGGAGGCAGGCGCCGTGCCAGAGGCCGGTGCCGCTCCGCGGTCCGGCGGCTCCGCGGAGGCGTCCGCTACCCCCACGCGCGCGCCGGCGGAAGCGGCAGGCGAGGTCCCGGACGATCCCGCGGACGCCGCCGTCGTCCTGGCCGGGCGCAGGGACGCCGCGTTGAGCGCCGCCGACGCCGGCGCCCTCGAAGGCGTCCATGCCGCGGACGGCGAGTCGCTCGGCGACGACGCCGAGGCCGTGCGCGAACTGCGCCGGCAGGGCCTGCGCTACTCCGGCCTGCGCACCGTGCTGAGCGGAGTGCGGCAGGAGGAGGCGCCGGGCGGCGGGTCCGCCGTCGTGCGCGCCGAGAGCAGGATCGGACCCTACGCCGTGGTCGATGAGGACGGGGAGACGGTGGAGGCCGTCGACGCCGGCATCGAGCAGAGGATCGTCCTGCACCTGGAGCGCACCGCCGACGGCTGGCGGATCGCGCGCGTGGAACAGGACGGCACGGGGACGTGACCCGCCGCGCGGCCCGCCCGGGGCCCGGGCCCGCGCGTGGATAGGATCGGAGGATGAAGCCGACCAGCTATCTGCGCTACCCCCATGTCTCGCCCGAACTCGTCACCTTCGTCGCCGAGGACGACGTCTGGATGGCCCCGCTCGAGGGAGGCCGCGCCTGGCGGGTCTCCGGAATGGGGCTGCCCGCCCGCGGGCCGCGGTTCACGCCGGACGGCTCGGCCCTGGTCTGGAGCGTCGTGCAGGGCAGTGCGCCGGAGATCGTCACGGCGGGCACCGATGGCGGCGGGTTCCGGCAGTTGAGCTACTGGGGGCACCCGAGCACCCGGGTCCGCGGGTTCACTCCCGACGGACAGGTCGTGGCGATCAGCGCCCACGCCCAGGTCGATGCCCGGCACACCTGGGCGCGCTCCGTCCCCCTCGACGGCGGTCCGTCCACCGTCCTGCCCTACGGGCCCGTCGACTCGGTCGTCTGGGGGCCGTCCGTCGGCGACGAGCGCCCGCTCGTCGTCGGCAGCGCGCTGAGCCGCGAACCGGCCCACTGGAAGCGCTACCGCGGTGGAACGGCCGGCAAGCTCTGGATCGACCGCGACGGCGGCGGCGGGTTCGAGCGCCTCGCCCCGGAGCTCGACGGGAACCTCTGCGATCCCGTGTGGATCGGCGGCCGGATCGCGTTCCTGTCCGACCACGAGGGCTACGGCAACGTCTACTCCGTCGCCCCCGACGGCACGGGGCTGCGCCGGCACACCGACCACGGGCACTTCTACGCGCGGCACCTGTCCTCCGACGGCACGCGCCTCGTCTACGAGCACCGCGGCCGGCTGTTCGTGCTCGACTCGCTCGACGCCGAGGCACGCCGGCTCGAGATCCACCTGGGCTCGGCCGGCCACGGGCGCCGCCGCAGGCCGCTCGCCGCGGCGCGCCACCTCGGCACCGTGGTCCCGGACCACGACGGGGCCGCGAGCCTCGTCGAGACCCACGGGACCCTGCACCTGCTCAAGCACCGCGACGGCCCCTCGCACACGATCGAGGCCACGCCGGGCGTGCGCGCACGGCTCGGCCGGATCCTCGGCGGGCACACCGCCGCCTACATCGCCGACCACGGCGGCGAGGAGGCCCTCCACCTGAGGGCCGTCGACAGCGACGGCGATTTCGGCAGCTTCGGCCCGATCCCGAGCGCCCACGACGACGAGCTCGACGCCGTTCCCGCCGCCCCCCAGGCGCCCGCGCCGGCTCCGGAGCCGGGCGGCTCCCTCCCCGCCCCCGTGAGCGCCGCCGCCGTCACCGGCGCGGATGCGGGCATCGACGCCGCCGCCTCCCCGGCCGGAACGTGCCCTGAGGACGACGGCGCCCACGACGGAACCGGTACCGGCCACGGACGGATCGAGGTCCCCGGAGCCGCGGACCCTGCGGGCACGGATGACGCAACGGGCGGCGACGGGCTGCGCCGGATCCCGCTGCCGACACGCGGCCGCGTCCGCAGCCTCGAGGCGAGCCCCGACGGGCGTTGGATCGCGATCGGCACGGAGTACGGCGAGGTCCAGCTCCTCGACGTCGCCGAGGGCTCGTGGCGCGGCCTCTGCGCCTCCGACTTCGGCGGGATCGACCACGTGAGCTTCTCACCGGACTCGGCCTGGCTGGCCTGGATCGAGCCGGTCACCGAGTTCGAGGGCCGCAGCCGCGTCATGCTCACGCGCGCGTCCTCCGCGGACGCCGCCATCCAGGTCACCGACGGCCGCTTCCACGACCACTCGCCGTCGTTCAGCCACGACGGCCGGTACCTCGCCTTCCTCTCCGAGCGCAGCTTCGACCCCGTCTACGACACCCACAGCTTCGACCTGAGCTTCCCCGCCTCGACCAAGCCCTTCATGGTGGCGCTCGCCGAGGACACGCCGAGCCTCTTCGGGCCCTCCGCGTACTCCGCGCGGCCGGCCGGGGCCCCGCCGGCGGAAGCCGAGGGTGCCGGCGACGCCGCGGACGACGCCGGGGCACCGGTCCGCGGCGACGGCGCCGCCGGTTCCGGCACGGGCGGGAGGCCCGCGCCGGCCCAGACGCGCGTGGACGCCGAGGGCATCGGCCAGCGGCTCTTCGCCGTCCCCGTGGCCCAGGGCCGCTACAGCCGGCTCGTCGCCGTCGAGAAGGGCCTGTTGTGGCTCGTCGACGAGTCCACGGGCGTGACGGGCGACGGCCGCGTGACGGGCGACAGCGCCCCGGCCCTGCGGCTCGAGCGCTTCGACTACGCCGAACGGCGCACCACGACCCTCGTGAAGCGGCTGGACCGCTACCGCGTCAGCCCGGACAAGAAACGGCTCGTCTACGTCGACGGCCAGCAGGTCCGCAGCGTGCCCGTCGACCGTTCGGTCGACAAGGAGGCCCCCGAGTCCCAGGCGCTGGACCTGCTGCGCATCCGCGTCGAGCTGGACCCCGCCAAGGTCTGGGAACAGGCCTACGACGAGGCCTGGCGGCTCCAGCGGGACTTCTTCTGGGCCGAGGACATGGCCGGCCTGGACTGGGAGGCCATCGGCGCGAAGTACCGGCCGCTGCTGGCGCGGCTCGGCAGCCACGACGACCTCGTCGACGTCCTCCTGGAGCTCCACGGCGAGCTCGGCACGTCCCACGCCTACGTCGTCCCCTTCGCGGCGCAGGAGCCCGGAGCCGGACGCCAGGGCCTGCTCGGCGCCGACCTGTCCCGCGTCGACGGCGCCTGGCGGGTGGCCACCGTCCTCGAAGGCGAGTCCTCCGACCCGCAGGCCTACTCGCCGCTGGCCGCGCCGGGCGTCGCCGTGCGGGCCGGCGACGAGATCCTCGCCGTCGACGGGCGGCTCGTCCCCTTCGACGGCGGCCCGGAGGTCCTCCTCGACGGCGCGGGCGGCCGCACGGTGGAGCTGACCGTGCGCAACGGACCCGAGTCCCGCGACCCCGGGACGGTGCGCCGCGTCGCCGTCGTCCCCGTCAAGGACGAGCAGCGGCTGCGCTACCAGAACTGGGTCAACGCCAACCGGCGCACCGTCCGCGAGGCGTCCGGGGGAACGTTCGGGTACCTGCACATCCCCGACATGATGGCGCACGGCTGGGCCCAGCTGCACCGCGACCTCGACACCGAGACGGCCCTCGACGCCCTCGTCGTCGACGTGCGCCGCAACCGCGGCGGGCACACCTCCCAGCTCGTCGCCGAACTGCTCGGGCGCAAGGTCACCGCGTGGTCGATCGCCCGCGAGACGCGCACCGGGACCTATCCGTCGAGCGCGCCGCGCGGCCCCGTCGTCGTCATCACGGACGAGTGGGCCGGCTCCGACGGCGACATCATCACCCAGGTCGCGAAGCTGCGGGCCATCGGGCCCGTCGTCGGCGTGCGCACGTGGGGCGGGGTGATCGGGATCGACAACCTGTTCGCGCTCGCCGACGGCACCAAGGTCACCCAGCCGCGTTACGCCACGTGGTTCACGGGAGGGATCGGCTGGGGCGTCGAGAACCGCGGCGTCGACCCCGACATCGAGGTGGGGTTCCCGCCGCACGCCTACGCCGCGGGGGAGGACCCGCAGCTCGAGCAGGGCGTGGCCATCCTCAAGGAGATGCTCCGCGAGATCCCCACGCAGCGGCCCCCCGAGCAGTCCGGCTACCGCGCGCTGACCCCGCCGCCGCTGCCCCCGCGGCCGCAGGGCGGAGCGGGCGCCGAGGCCGTCGAGGACCGCTGAGACGCGTGGTGGGCCGGCCCCGCGGGGCCGGCCCACCACGTCGGGGTGCCGTCGGATCGGGGCGACATCCCCTCGGGATGCCGCCGCGTGGCGGCACGCGTCCGCTGCGGCTAGGAGTCGAGCGTCGCGCTCAAGGTGATGCTCGGGACGGCGGCGAGGGCCTTGGACACGGGGCACCCCTCCTTGGCGGCCTGGGCGGCCTCCTGGAACGCGTCGGCGTCGATCCCGGGGACGGAGGCGTTCAGCGTCAGGCGGATCTCGGAGATGCGCGGTCCGTCGGCCGTGTCGAAGTCGACCTCCGCCGTCGTCTCGAGGCGCTCGGCCGTGAACCCGGCCTCCTTGAGGATGTTGCTGAGCGCCATCGAGTAGCAGGAGGCGTGGGCCGCGGCGATGAGCTCCTCCGGACTGGTCTTGCCCTCGGCCTGCTCGGCGCGGGCCTTCCACGTGACATCGAAGGTGCCGATGCCCGAGGTCGAGAACGTCGTCTGGCCGCTGCCGGTGAACAGGTCGCCGGTCCAGACGGTGCTGGCGGATCGCGTCGTTGCCATGGTGGGACTCCTCGCTGTTGGGGTTCGGCCACCGGACCGGTGGCCTCTGCGCCCATCCTAGGCGGGGCCGCCGGGGGAGCCAACAGCTGCGGGGCCCCGGCCGCGCGCGCCGGTCCGGCCCCGGAGACGGCAACGGGGAGGGGCGCCCGGTGTGGACGCCCCTCCCCGGAGGATGCCGCCGTGGCCCGTGGACCCGTCGCGGGGTCCGGGCCCGGGTCTACCAGAAGACGGCGACGGCGATGTTGATCAGCGCGGTCCCACCGACGGCGTGGGCCAGCCCCGTCGAGACCTCTTCGCCCTTGGAGGCCTTGCGGCGTCCGATGAACGCGGCGACGGCCACGGCGAGGGCCAGGACGAGCTTGACGGCGACCTTGGCGTGGTTCGGGCCGTCGCCGTCGCCCATCTCGGCGACGGCCACGAGCGCCAGTCCCGAGACGAGCTGGACGAGGGCGCCGATCCACTGCCACTGCGTGACGGTCGGGGTCTTGAACGTCGCGAGCCAGCCGCCGACGATGGCCGCCGCTCCGAGGATGTGCAGGAAGACGAGCAACGAGTGAAGGAAGTCCATGCCTGAAGGATAGTGGCGATTTCGACGCCGTGTCGAAGAAGGCAAGCCTGACCTGCGGGCTTAAACGCCGGGGGCGTGGATGCCGTGGCATCCACGCCCCCGGCCCGCCGTGGCGGGGGAGCCGCTACAGTCCGAGGTCGGCCTCGAACGCGCCCTCCTCGAGACGGGCACGGAGCGTCTGCAGGAAGCGTCCCGCGTCCGCGCCGTCCACGAGGCGGTGGTCGTAGGTGAGCGACAGGTACATCATGTGGCGGATGGCGATCGTGTCGTCGCCGTCGGCGTTCGGGACCACGACGGCGCGCTTGACGATCGCGCCCGTGCCGAGGATGGCCACCTGCGGCTGGTTGATGATCGGGGTGTCGAAGAGCGCCCCCACCGAGCCGATGTTCGTGATCGAGAACGTCCCGCCCGAGAGCTCGTCCGGACCGATCTTGTTGTTGCGCGTGCGGGAGGCGACGTCGGCGATGCGCCCGGCCAGCCCGGCCAGGTTCAGCTCGCCCGCGTTGGCGATGACCGGGACCAGCAGGCCCTTGTCGGTGTCCACCGCGATCGCCAGGTGCTCGGCGTTGTGGTACGTGATCTCCTGCTTCGCCTCGTCGTACTCGGCGTTCAGCTTCGGGTGCTGCTTCAGCGCCTCGGCCACGGCCTTGGCGATGAACGGCAGGAACGTCAGCTTGGTGCCGTTGACGGACTGGAAGCCGGCCTTGGCGGCGTCGCGCAGCTTGGCGATGCGCGTCATGTCGACCTCGTGCACCTGCGTCAGCTGCGTGGACGAGTCCAGCGACTCGCGCATGCGGCGGGCGATGACCTGGCGGATGCGCGGGGCCTTCTCCGAGGTGCCGCGCAGCTTGGACGCCTCGGGCGCCGGGGCGGCGGCCTTGGCCGGGGCGGACGACGCCGGGGCCGGAGCCGCGGGGGCGGGCGCGGTGGGGGCCTTGGCGGCCTCGACGGCCTCCAGGACGTCCTGCTTGCGGATGCGTCCGCCGACGCCCGTGCCCTTGACCGTGGAGAGGTCGATGTCGTTCTGGGCGGCGAGGCGGCGCACGAGCGGGGTCACGTAGCCCTCGGCGCCGTCCGCGGCGGGAGCCTCGGCGGGGGCCGCCTGCGGGGCGGCGGCCTTCGGGGCCTCGGGGGCGGGAGCCGGCTCCTGCTTCGGTGCCTCGGCCGGTACGGGCTCCTGGGTGGCGGGGGCGGCCTCCTCGGCCGGCTCCTCGGCGGGGGCCTCGTCCTGCGCGGCATCCTGCTGCGGGGCGTCCTGGGTCGGGGCGGCGGAGCCGGAGCCGATCACGGCGAGCACGGATCCGACCTCGGCCGTCTCGTCCTCACCGACGCGGATCTCCAGGAGCTTGCCGGCCACGGGGGACGGGATCTCGGTGTCGACCTTGTCGGTGGAGACCTCCAAGAGGGGTTCGTCGACCTCGACGTCGTCGCCGACGGCCTTGAGCCAGCGCGTCACGGTGCCCTCGGTGACGCTCTCACCCAGCGCGGGGAGGGTCACCTCCGAGCCCGAGCCGGAGTCGGAATCGCCGGACGCGGCAGGGGCCTCGTCGGCCTGCTCAGCGGCGGGCTCGGCCGCGGCCTCCTCGGCCGGTGCCTCGTCTTCCTGGGCGGGCTCCTCGGCCGGGGCCTCGGCGCCCGAGCCGGAGCCGTCGCCGATCCGGGCGAGGGGAGCGCCGACGTCGGCGGTCTCGTCCTCCTCGACGAGGATCTCCTCGAGGACACCGGCCACGGGGGACGGGATCTCGGTGTCGACCTTGTCGGTGGAGACCTCCAGCAGCGGTTCGTCGACCTCGACGCGGTCGCCGACGGCCTTGAGCCAGCGCGTCACGGTGCCTTCGGTGACGCTTTCGCCGAGGGCCGGCAAGTTCACGGTTTCAGACATTTTGTCCCCGTTCTCCTCAATACTTTCAACTTGGTTCGTGGCGGCCGGCGATGGATCGGAGCGGCCGTGGAGGCGTTGCGTTCGAGCTTAGTGCACCCCGGCGGGACGCCGGGGTGCCATGGGGGGCTCAGCCGTGCAGCGGCTTGCCGGCGAGGGCGAGGGCCGCCTCGCCGAGGGACTCGTTCTGCGTCGGGTGGGCGTGGATGAGCTGCGCGACATCCTCCGGGTAGGCCTCCCAGTTCACGATGAGCTGGGCCTCGCCGATCTGCTCGCCGATGCGGCCGCCGATGCCGTGGACGCCGACGATCGGGCCGTTCTTGACGCGGACCATCTTGATGAGACCCGAGGTTCCGAGGATGGAGGACTTGCCGTTGCCGGCGAGGTTGTACTCCTGGACCTCGATCTGGTCCTCGCCGAACTTCTCCTTCGCCTTGGGCTCGGAGTAGCCGACGGAGGCGATCTCCGGCTCGCAGAAGGTGACCTTCGGAATGTTGATGTCCTCGACGACGACGGGGTTCTGGCCCGCGATCTCCTCGGCGACGAAGATGCCGTGCTGGTAGCCGCGGTGGGCCAGCTGCACGCCCGGGACGATGTCGCCGATCGCGTAGAGGTTGCCGACGCCCGTGTGCTGGCGCTCGTTGGTGATGACGAATCCGCGGTCGATCGTGATGCCCTGCTCCTCGAAGCCCAGGCCCTCGGTCACGGGGCCGCGGCCGACGGCGACGAGGACGATGTCGGCCTCGAAGGTCTTGCCGTCGGCGAGGGTGACCTTGGCGGCGTCGCCGGACTGCTCGACCTTCTCGAAGAAGGTGCCCGTGTTGAACTTGATGCCGCGCTTCTTGAAGGCGCGCTCCAGGTTCTTGATGATGGACGGGTCCTCGTTGGGGACCAGGCTCGGCAGGCCCTCGATGATCGTCACGTCGACGCCGAAGGAGTTCCAGACGGAGGCGAACTCGACGCCGATGACGCCGCCGCCGAGCACGATCGCGCTCTTCGGCAGGGTGTCCATGTTCAGCGCCTCGGTGGAGGTCAGCACGCGGCCGCCGATCTCGATGCCCATGGTCTTGGACGTGGAACCCGTGGCGAGGATGATGTTCTTGCCCGTGTACCGGACCCCGTCGACGTCGATGGCATCCGGGCCCACGAGGCGACCGTCGCCCTCGATGACCGTGACCTTCTTCATCTTCAGCAGACCCGAGAGGCCCTTGAACTTGCCGGCGACGATGCCGTCCTTGTAGTCGCGGACCTTGCCCAGGTCGATGGACTCGAGGGTCGTGTTGATGCCGTACTTGGCGCCTTCGCGGGCGTTCTCGGCGAGCTCGGCGGAGTGCAGGTAGGCCTTCGTCGGGATGCAGCCCGTGTGCAGGCAGGTGCCGCCGAGCTTGGCCTTCTCGATGAGGCCCACGGTGAAGCCGAGCTGGACCGCGCGCAGCGCGGCCGAGTAGCCGGCGCTGCCGCCGCCGAGGATCAGGACGTCGAATTCTTGCGTTGTTGCCGTATCGGCCACGTGAACGCTCCCTCGCGTGTGATGGACCCCCGTCCTCCGGGAGCCGTCCGTTGGGTGGTCCGGCCACGGCTGTGGTCCGCGCCGGTGCTTCATGGTGATGTGTCAGCTTTACCTTAGCGGGTGCACGCGCCCCGATGCACACGCCGTGACCGACCGCCCACCCGTGCGTGACGGCCTTCACGCAAGGGGTCCGCTGCCCTCCGCAGGGGGAGCCCTGTGGCGGGACGCACGACGCCCCCGCGAGCTGCCGTCAGCGGCTCCCGGGGGCGTGGACGTGTCCTAGCGGGCCGCGAGGGACTCGGCGTAGGCGACGAGCGTGCGCAGCGAGGCGCCGGTCGCGTTCTTCGGGGTGTATCCGTAGGGCGAACCCTCGTTGAAGGACGGCCCGGCGATGTCGAGGTGGGCCCACGGGATGGGGGTGCCGTCGACCTCGCCCACGAACTCCCGCAGGAAGACGGCGGCCGTCATCATGCCGCCGTGGCGTTCTCCGATGTTGGCCAGGTCCGCCACCTGGGAGTCGATCGAGGGGCGGAGCTCCTCGGGCAACGGCATCGGCCAGGCGGTCTCGCCGGAGCGGTCCGCGGCGGCCTTGAGGGCGTCGCGCAGCCCATCCTCGCCCATGATGCCCGTCGTGCGGTTGCCGAGGGCGATGAGCTGGGCGCCGGTCAGCGTCGCGACGTCGATGAGCGCGTCCGGCTTCTCGGCGCTCGCCGCGACGAGGCCGTCCGCCATGACGAGCCGGCCCTCGGCGTCGGTGTTGAGGATCTCCACCGTCTTCCCGCCGAACATCGTCACGACGTCGCCGGGACGGGTCGCGGTGCCGGAGGGCATGTTCTCCGCGAGGCACAGCCACGCGGTGGCCTTGACGGGCAGCCCGAGCTCGGCGATCGCCAGGACGGCCTGCAGCACGGTCGCCGCGCCCGCCATGTCCGACTTCATCGTGAACATGCTGGCCGGCGGCTTGAGGGAGATGCCGCCCGTGTCGAACGTGATCCCCTTGCCGACGAAGGCCACGTGCGCGGCCGCCTTGGCGGGGGCGTACTCGACCTTGACGAGGCGCGGCGGGCGGGCCGAGCCGCGCCCGACGCCGATCAGCCCCCCGTAGCCGTCCTTCTCGAGCCGCTTCTCGTCCAGGACGGTGACCTTGAGCTTGAGGGACCTGGCGGCCTCGACGGCCGCCTGGGCGAACGACTCCGGGTAGAGGACGTTGGGGGCCGTATTGACCAGGTCGCGGACGGCGCGCACGGCCCGCCCGAGCACCGCGGCGCGCTTCAGGGCCGCGGGGAGCGACTTGTCGGCGGACGCGGCGGTGGCGATGACGGCCTCCGTGAGCGGGGACTTCCCCGGGGCCTCGGAGCGGTGGCTCGAGAAGCCGTAGGCGCCCATCGCGGCGCCCTCGGCCACCGCAGCGGCGGCCTCGGCCGTCGGAGCGGGCAGGGCGAAGACGACCTTGCCGAGGCCCGCGAGCTGACGGGCGGCCGAGCCGGCGGCACGGCGCAGCGCCTCGGCTCCGCCCGCGGCGCCCTCCCGGCCGAGCCCGGCCAGGACCAGGACCGGGGCCTTCAGACCCTCGGGGGCGGGCAGGCGCAGCAGCTCGTCCGCGGCGCCCGTCGCGCCGAGTCCGGACAGCGAGGCCTCCAGCGCGGCGGCCTGCGCGGCGGGCAGCGGCGCGTCGACGAGGCGCGGCGCGGAGCCGTTGCCGCCTTCCGCTGCGGGTGCGACGCCGACGACGACGGCGTCGGCGGCCACGCGCTTGATGTCGGTGGAGACGGCGGTCAGCTTGAGCTCGCTGGCGTTGATCACGTGATCTGTTCCTTCGGTCTGCGGCGGTGGGCGGGCCGGGGGCACGGGTGCTGCCCGCGGCGGGTGCTTTCGGTGGTATCGATCGTAGCGTCCATCACGGCCGTGGTGGCCGGGGCGCGGCTAGACTGCAACGGTGCCCGGGAAGAAAACGGCCGGGCCCCGGGTTGACATCCCATGCCAGTCCCAGCCGCCGGAAGGAGTCCCGTGCTCGACCCCCAGTCCCTCGTCAAGCTCAACGATGCGGTGGTCGACGACGTCCGGCTCCAGGGCCTGGGGATGATCGTCGCGCTCCACGGGCACGCGGACGCGGGCGATGTCGTCCGCCAGGTCCGCAGCGAGCTGCTCGACTCCCTCGACCACGAGCTCGTCGCCGCGTTCGACGCCGACCAGCTCCTCGACTACCGCGAACGCCGGCCGCAGATCACCTTCCTCGGCGACCGCTTCACCGCCTACCAGCGGCCGCGGATCGAGCTGTACCGGCTCACGGACGGCCTCGGCACCGACTTCCTCCTCCTGACCGGACCGGAACCGGACCTGCAGTGGGAGAGGTTCGCGTCCGCCGTCGTCCTCGTCGCCGCCGCGCTCAACGTCACCCTGACCGCTTCCTTCGGCGGTGTGCCGATGCCCGTCCCGCACACGCGGCAGATGGGCGTGACCGTCCACGGGAACCGCCCCGAGCTGCGGGAGGGGATCTCGACCTGGAACCCGACCGCCGAGATCCCCGCGGCCGCGGCGCACCTCATCGAGATGCGGCTCATCGAGGCCGGGCGCGACGCCGTCGGCTACTCGCTCCACGTACCGCATTACCTCGCCGACGGCCGGTACCCGCAGGTCGCCGTGTCCGCGCTCGAGTTCCTCGGCGCCGCGCTGGGGCTCGGGCTGCCCACGGACCGGCTGCGCGAGGCCGCGCGCCGGACCGGCGAGGAGATCGACGCGCAGGTCGCCGACTCGCCCGACATCCAGAAGATGGTCTCCGCCTTCGAGGAGCGCTTCGACGAGTTCGTCCCGGCGGCCGGGCGCCGCTCGCTCCTGCTGGACGAGCACGACGCCCTGCCCGACGCCGAGGACCTGGCCGACGCCGTCGAGGCCTTCCTCTCCACGCACGGTCCCGAGGCCGCCCCCGGCGAGGGAGGGCAGTGACCCCACGCGCCCGGGGCCTGGACTCGGCGAGGTCCTGGCTCGTCTGGGGCGCGGGCGTGTCCGCCTACCTCATCGCCGTCACCCAGCGCACGAGCTTCGGCGTGGCGGGGCTGCAGGCCACCGAGCGGTTCGACGCGACCGCCTCCATCCTCGCGACCTTCTCCGTCGTCCAGCTCATCGTCTATGCCGGGCTGCAGATCCCCGTCGGGCTGCTCGTGGACCGCCTCGGCGCGCGGGCCATGATCACCGGTGGCGCCCTGTTGATGGTCGTGGGGCAGGCGCTGCTCGCGCTCGCCGATTCGGTCGCCGCCGGCCTGCTGGGACGCTTCTTCGTCGGCGCCGGGGACGCCATGACCTTCGTGTCCGTGATCCGGCTCCTGCCGGCCTGGTTCTCCGGCTACCGGATCCCCATGCTGACCCAGTTCACGGGCATGGTCGGCCAGCTCGGCCAGCTCCTGAGCCTCGTCCCCTTCGTCGCGGTGCTGAAATGGGCCGGGTGGACCAACGCGTTCCTGTCCCTCGCAGCGCTCGGCGGGCTCGCCGTCGTCCTCGCCGTCGTCGTGATCCGCAACGAGCCCGCCGGAGCCCGCGAGGCCCCGCCCGTGGGCGGACGGCCCAAGACCCTCGCGATGCTCGCCGCGGCCTGGCGCCAGCCCGGGACGCGGCTGGGCTTCTGGACGCATTTCGGCACCCAGTTCTCCGCCAACCTCTTCCTGCTCTCCTGGGGCTACCCCTTCCTCGTCTCCGGCCAGGGCCTCGCCCCCGCGACCGCCTCGGCGCTCATGTCGATCTTCGTGGCCGTCGCGCTCCTGTTCGGACCCGTCTTCGGCTCGGCCGTCTCCCGCCATCCGCTGCGGCGCTCGACGCTCGCCCTCGCCATCATCGCCTCGATCGCCGCTGGCTGGGCCGTCGTCCTGCTCTGGCCGGGCCCCGCTCCGGTCCCCGTCCTCGTGGTGCTGCTCGTGGTCGTCGCCATCGGCGGGCCCGGCTCGATGATCGGCTTCGACTTCGCCCGCACGTTCAATCCTCCGCACGTCATCGGCACGGCGACCGGCATCGTCAACGTCGGCGGGTTCCTCGCCGCCCTCGTGTCGGTGTACGCCGTCGGCGCCATCCTCGATGCCATCCACGTCCTCGGCGGAGGCACCGGCGCGCTCTACACGCTCGAGGCCTTCCGGTGGGCCCTCGCCTTCCAGCTCGTCCCGCTCGTGATGGGCGCCGTGGGCATCCTCGGCGCCCGGCGCAAGGTGCGGGCGGCGCTGGCGCGCGAAGGTGTCGTCGTCCGCCCGATCCTGCAGGCCGTGGCGGAGCGCCGCCGCTCCCGCCGAGGACCCGGCGCCGGTGGACCGACCGCGGGAGCGGCCGGCCCGGAACCGGACTGAGCCGGCCCGGGCGCCCGAAAAGGCCCCGCACAGGAGGGCGTCCACGGGGGAGGGGGACGGTCCCGTCCACAAGCGCCCGCGCGGTGGGTGCGGGCGGCCCGGTGGGCCGGGACAGTGGGTCCATGAACGCCATCAAGAAGCCCCTGACCGTCACGGACTCCGCCTCGCTCCTGGCCATCGTGCCGCACCAGCTCGGCGTCCAACCGCAAGAATGCCTCGTCCTGCTGCCGGTGGGCGCGGGCCGCCTCATCGCGACCCTCCGCGTCGACCTGCCCCGCGGTGGCCCCGTGCCGCACGGCGTGGCCGCGACCGCCCGGCGGGCCGTCGGCTACCTTGACCGCATCCCGGCCCTCGACAGGGTCTTCGCCGTGGTCTACAGCAGCGGGCCGGACGACGCCGGCGGGCCTCCCCACCGGGCCCTCGTGGACGCCGTCGGCGGGGAACTCGCGCGCCGCGGCATCGAGCTGCCGGAAGCCTGGCACGTGGGTGCCCAGGGCTACCGCGGCTACGGGTGCACGGACGCGGACTGCTGCCCTCCTCGGGGCCGCCCGCTCAGCTCGATCGTGGACTCGGAGGCCAATGCGCGGCTCGTCTTCGGCGGCAGCGCCCCGCTCCGGGCCTGGTGGTCCGGTGAGGCGGGGCCGTGGCCGGCCCTCGAGACCGTCCGCGAGGCCGTGGACTCGATCCTCGCCGGGACGTATGGGCGCCCCGATCCCGACCTCCAGCTGCTGGCCTGGTGCCGACTGCTGAAGAGCGAACCCGCGGCCGTCCTGGCCGATCTGAGGGCGGAGCCCGTCGCCACCGCACGGCACCTCGCGGCGCTTGCGGGCCCCGACGTGAGGGACCGCCTCCTGTACTGCGCGGCCACCGGCCGACTCGAAACGGGACACGACTGCTCCGAGGTGGCCGAAATGCTCTCCGGCTTCGTCGAGTCCCCTCCGGACTGGGCGCTCCTGGACCGCTTGTGGGAGATCGGCCGGGGACTGGCCGACGCCGCGCGGGACACGGACCGGGAGGCCGTGTTGACGCTCGTGGCCTGGATCGAGTGGGCGCGAGGGCGCAGCTCCGCGGCGGACGCGCTGCTGTCCCGCCCGGACGCGGGACGGCCCGACCGCCTCGCCACCCTCCTCGACGTGATGTTGCAGCGGGGCGTCCTTCCGCCCTGGGCCCAGGATCCCTCGGCGGCCTGGAAGGAGGCGGCTCCGCGGTCCTGGTAGGCGGTGGCACGGGGAGGTGCCCGAAACATGAGAGACTTGATACCGCAGACCCGGTTGGGTCCGTGTCCTTGGGCCGCATCGCGGCCCCGTTCCCGCCCGGCGACGGCTGGGAACAAAAGGCCGGTCGCAGGCGTTCACTGAGGTGGACCCTGCGTCTGGATCCGCCGTGCGGCGGGACCCGGACTTGACAGGGTCATAGTGGTGTTGCCCCCAAGGCGGCGCCACGGACGAACCGCGAGAAAGGTATTTCGTGTCCGCTTCCCAGACAAGCCCTCCGAAGACCCAGGGCGGCTCCGCCGCCGGCAACGACACCGAGGAGACGGAGGAGCTGACTCCGCAGCAGAAGGCCGCGCGGACCCGGGCGAGGAACAAGGCCGCGAAGGCCGCCGGCGGCCCGGCGGCCAGGAAGCCGACCGCGAAGGCGGCCGCCAAGGGCGCCGTCGAGGCCGATGACCCGGCCGGGGATCCCGACGACGACGCCGTCGAGCCCGAGCCGACCGAGCTGGCCGAGGCCGCCGAACCGGAGGCCGAGGCGGCCCCCGCGGCCGCGACGGGCGAGGACGAGACGCGCGGATTCGTGCTGACCAGCGACGAGGACGACGCCCCCCAGCAGCAGGTCATGGTCGCGGGCGCGACGGCCGACCCCGTGAAGGACTACCTCAAGCAGATCGGCAAGGTCGCCCTGCTCAACGCCGAGCAGGAAGTGGACCTCGCCCTGCGGATCGAGGCCGGCCTCTACGCGGTGGAGAAGCTCGCGGCGGCCGACGACTCCATGGACAAGCGCCTGCGCTGGGACCTGGAGCAGGTCATCCATGACGGCAAGATCGCCAAGAACCACCTGCTCGAGGCCAACCTGCGCCTCGTGGTCTCCCTCGCCAAGCGCTACACGGGTCGCGGCATGCTGTTCCTGGACCTCATCCAGGAGGGCAACCTGGGCCTGATCCGCGCCGTGGAGAAGTTCGACTACACCAAGGGCTTCAAGTTCTCGACGTACGCGACCTGGTGGATCCGCCAGGCCATCACGCGCGCCATGGCCGACCAGGCCCGCACCATCCGCATCCCGGTGCACATGGTCGAGGTCATCAACAAGCTCGCCCGCGTCCAGCGGCAGATGCTGCAGGACCTCGGCCGCGAACCCACCCCGGACGAGCTGGCCGCCGAATTGGACATGACCCCGGAAAAGGTCGTCGAAGTGCAGAAGTACGGCCGCGAGCCGATCTCGTTGCACACCCCGCTCGGCGAGGACGGCGACTCCGAGTTTGGCGACCTCATCGAGGACTCCGAGGCCGTCGTCCCGGCCGACGCCGTGAGCTTCACGCTCCTCCAGGAGCAGCTGCACTCGGTGCTGGACACCCTCTCCGAGCGCGAGGCCGGCGTCGTGGCCATGCGCTTCGGCCTGACCGACGGACAGCCGAAGACTTTAGACGAAATCGGCAAGGTCTACGGCGTGACGCGCGAGCGCATCCGCCAGATCGAATCCAAGACGATGTCCAAGCTGCGCCACCCGTCGCGCTCGCAGGTCCTGCGGGACTATCTGGACTAGTCGAGTCTGAAGCTGTGCGGTGTTATCGCTGGTCAGAAGCGCCTTTCGGGACCTGACGAGATCACGATAGCACCGCATAGCGCTTGGAGTCCAGATATTGATAGACTTCGGGCATGTCGAAGGAACCCGCAACGCCCGATCTTGAGTTCCTCATGCCCTCATGGGTGCTGTCACTGCGGGCCGAGCGGAAGAGCCCGGCCACCATCAAGAGCTACAGCGACGGCGTGAACGCGTTCCTGACGTGGTGCCGCGATGCCGAGGTCCCCGCCGTCCTCGACAAGGCAACGGTGAACGCCTTCACCGCGCACCTGCTGGACTCCGGCCGGGAGCCCGCCACCGTGCGCACCCGGCAGCTCGCCCTGCGCCGATTCTCGGCCTGGATGGACGAGGAAGGGGAAGTGCCCGATGACGGCCTGCTCGGGCTCAAGGCCCCCAAGCTAGACACCAAGGTCATTGAGCCGCTGACCGAGTCCGAGCTCAAGGCCCTGCTCAAGGCGTGCGACGGGACGGACTTCTGCTCGCGCCGGGACGAGGCGTTGATTCGATTCATGGTGGAGACCGGAACCAGGGCGGGGGAGTGCGCCGCGCTGCTCACGGATGACCTGAATCTGCTCGAGGGGACGGCCATCGTCCGTCGCGGCAAGGGTGGTAAGGGCCGCGTCGTTCCCTTCGGTGCGCAGACGGCAAGGGCCCTCGACCGCTACCGTCGTCTGCGCGCCCAGCACGCACTGGCAGGGACGCCCGCCTTCTGGCTGGGGGACCGTAACCGGGCGTTCGGCTACGACGCCCTGCACAAGGCGCTGACCGGCCGGGGAGCGGTGGCGGGCCTCAAGGGCTTCCATCCGCACAAGCTGCGGCACACAGCGGCACATCGGTGGCTGGCAGCCGGAGGCTCCGAGGGTGGCCTCATGGCCGTTGCCGGATGGACGCGCCCCGACATGATCCAGAGATACACCAAGGCCCGCGCATCCGAGCGCGCCGCCGCCGAGGCACGCAAGCTGAACCTGGGGGAGATATGACGGACCTGATGACCACCCGCCGACATATGCGGATCCGCCGCGACGCTCGGGAGCTGGCGATAGCCAACCGAGACGTCTTCACCGGGGCCACCGGGCCGGTGGTGATTGCCCGTTGCGAGCACCACCCGGGCGGCAAGAGTCCGAAGCTGGCCGAGGCGACGATTCATCGCGGCATCTTCTATTTTGCATCACGTATTGCCTGGCGACCCGACGACGTCGTCCAACCTCGCCCTTGGATGACGGAGCACTACCTAGGGGCCGGCGCACAAGAGGCCTGGGATCGTGCGATGACGGATGACGCCTTCCTGCGGAGGCACATGGATCAGTTGCAGCAGCCTGACTTGCCCTCCGGTGAGCGGTGGATTGCAGGAACTGGCCCCCACTGGGTCCGGTACGCGCTGCCGATGTCAGATTTCGCTGACATTGAAGCGCTGGGGCTATGGGTCCGGTGCAAGGACCACCCGCAGCATGCCGAACAGTTGGATGCATTGGCAATTGTTGAAGCGCTGCGCGAATCAGCTAGTCGCACACCGTAAATGCGCTATGCTTAGGAGGAAGATCAAGGGCCGGGCGGCGATCCGCTAGACCACGAGTGTTCGATGGGCATCGAATGCACCTGAAGAGGTGTATATTCGATGCCCATTTCTGCATCTGAACGACGCTTAGCGGCTCAAATCGCCGCGCATGTGTCTTGGGCCCAGACCCCGGATAGGTCCGCTAGGACCGCCAAGGCTCGAGCCGCCCTCATGGCGAAGTTCGAGCACCAGGCCGACCCCGACGGTGTCCTGCTCCCGGCGGAACGCGCCCGCCGAGCCGAGCACCTCCGCAAGGCCCACTTCCAGCGACTCGCGCTGAAATCAGCACAGTCCCGCCGTCGGGCCAAGGAAGCGGCCGCAGTAGCCGAGGCCGCCGACGCCGCACTGTCCGCTTTCGGCGGTGATGCCGCTTGACCAACGCAAACGAAAACCGCCCCGCGGGCAACGGGGCGGCAATCACAGAACCGGGTAACAAGTCCACTAGTAGTCTACCCGCACCCGCCGACAATATGGCCCTCCGCGGTCACGTCGCCGGCGTATACGTCGCCGTCGTCCAAGTCCGCAACGACGCCCCGGAGCCGCATTACCGCCGCCGGGTGTACCTGGCCCTCGCGCCCGCGCAGCGCGCCGTGGACCGGGCGACGATGGACGGCCTCGAGGCCACGGTGTTCCTGTGCCGCCTCGAGCCGGTGGACGGCGGTGGAGCCCATGCGTGACGCCGAGCTGCGCGAATTCATCGTGCGCAACCGCACCGCGACCCGCTGCTATCTCGAGGGCCGCGCCGACGGCTACGTGGAAGGCCTCGCAGACGGTCACCAGCAGGCCGGGGACGCCGCCGAGCTCACCGCCCGGAAGCTGCTCGCCACGGCCGAGCTGGGAGCCCAGCAGGCGGCCCTCGCGGCGTCGGCGGCCGAGTTCCTGACGGTGCCGAGGGCGGCAGCGCGTCCGATGCCGACGACGACGATCCGGCCGGCCCCGTCGCTGGCCCAGTTCCTCGACGGGCTTCGGCGTGGCGGCATCCTGCGCGACCGGCAGGCGGTGGCAGCGTGACCGAGCTTGCAAGGGCCTTTGCGGCCGCGACAGATCAGCCCTACTTCAATGCCGCGGACGGTGAGAAGCACCGCGGACAGGCACGCATGGCCTACCGCCTCGCGGCCGCGAACGCGTCGCGGCTCATGTTCGTTCGCGGGATCGGCTGGCACGTCTGGGACGGCACTCGGTGGGCGGTGGACGAGCGCGACACAGCCAAGACCGCGGTCCTCGAGGTGCTGCGCGCCGCCCTGGCCGAGTCCCTCGATGATCGGGATCTTCGCACCGACGTCCGACGATGCGAGTCCGCATCCGGCGTGAACGGCGTCCTCGAACTGGCTTCGTCCCTGCCTGCGCTGCGCGCCGCGACCGACGACCTCGACGCGGACCCGTACCTGCTGAACTGTGCCAACGGCACGCTGGACCTGCGGACCCGCGAACTACGGGAGCACGATCCTGCCGACCGGATCACCCGCGTCGCCACCGGGGCCTACGACCCCACGGCCGAGCGTCGGACATGGTCAGAGTTCCTGGAGTCCGTACTGCCTGGCACCGAGGAGCGCGACTACCTGCAACGGGTCATCGGGCAAAGCGTCTACGGCGCTGTTCGGGAGCACCTGTTCCCCGTGCTGACCGGCACCGGGGCGAACGGCAAGGGCACGGCCTACGGGGCGATCACGCACGCGATGGGCGACTACGCGACGATAATCAACCCCGACCTGCTCATGACGTCCGAGCGGGGCGCGGGCGGGCCGGAGCAGATGGCCCTGTTCGGTGCCCGGTTGGTCATCGGCTCCGAGACCGAGGACGGCCGCCACCTTGACGCCGCGCTCATGAAACGCCTCACGGGCGGCGACCGGCTGACGGCCCGCCACTTGTACCAAGCCCCGGTGAGCTGGGAGCCCTCGCATCAGTTGGTCTACGTCACCAACCACCTGCCCCAGGTCAAGGGCAATGACCCTGCCGTGTGGAGGCGCATTCGCATTGTGCCGTTCGATGTCGTGGTCCCCGAGGACAAGCGCGACCCGCAATTGTCCGAGCGGCTCAAGCTCGCAGCTGACGCGGTGCTCACGTGGGCCGTCGAAGGATGGTTCGCCTACGAGGACCAGGGCGGCATGAACGAGCCCGATAGCGTCCGGCGGGCCACCGACGCCTACCAGACGGCATCGGACGCCGTGAAGCGCTTCACCCAGGACCACTGCCTGACCGGCCCGCACTTCAGCGCACGGGCCCGGGACCTGTTCAATGCCTGGACCGAATGGGCCATTGCAGACGGGGCCGAGAAGCTCTCGGAGAAGGCGTTCGGGGACGAGCTCGAGCGGCTCGGATTCAAGCGCAAGGTCACCAAGACGGGCAAGTACCGGGAGGGCATCGGACTGCCTGCCGAGGCCTCCGAAAACGGCGGGGGTGACGGGTGGTGACGGGTATTTGCAAACTTCCTCACGAGGAAGAGCTAAGGAAAGTTTCGGGAAACCCGTCACCACCCGTCACCCGGTGGGGAGATTCCCCGGAATCACGCGGATCTTGGCCCGCCCGGCTCGAGGCGAACGCGGTCCGGATGGACCGGCTCGAAGCCCGCATTGACGCACTGCTCGAGCGTCACATCATCACCACCAAGGAGGTACAAATGCCAACCATCGACCCCACGACCGCGCTGCGGCACGAGCTCGCTGCATGGCGGGACCGGGCACTGCTCGCCGAGTCCCGGCTCGCGGTCCTCGAGGCCGAGACCGGACGCTATCGGCCGGAGCCGTGCTCATGAAGGGCCGGACGATCACCGAGGCCGAGACGGAAGCCCTCAAGGCCCAGGCCGAACGCTTCTTCCAGCCCCGGCGGGAACGCGAAGCCGCGGCCGCACGCGCCGCCGAGCTCGAGCGGCTCCGTAGCCTCGCGCGCTACCACCAGGCGCACCACTACCGGTGGCGCGACCGGGCACGCACCGCCGAAGCGGCCCTGTCCCGGCTCACCGCCGCCGACGGCAGCGAGGAACAGCCCCTGCCCACCACGATCCCCGAGAGCGAGTGACGATGACCGACACCAACACGACGGCCCTGCCTGGCGAGGCGCTGCACCGGGCGCTGCGGGCCGAACGGGCCGTGCGCAAGTCCCTGCACCGCGAAGCCACGGCGCTGCGCGAGGAGTCCACCCGGCTCCGGTTCGAAGTGGAACGGCAGCGGCAGGAGATCGAGAGGCTGCGCTGGATCTTGACCGAGGAGATGGCGGCATGACGGACGTCATCAGGCCGAGGAAGATCAACAAGTTCGGCGTGCAAGTGGATTGCCCCACGTGCAAGGACGTCCACAACTACGGGCTGCACGAGCTCCGGCCCTTGCCGATCAAGCCCGGTGACCGGCGCATGGTCCGGTGCAAGTTCTCGCGCAGCAGGTCCGACCTCTTCGGCACCGGCATGCGGGGCGTCCCCCTACTCCCCTTCCTCATCCAGTTCCCGACGCTCGAACAGGTCAAGGAGGGCAGGTCATGACCACGCCGACGAGCATCGGCCGCCACGGCGTCACCGTGGACTGCCCTGTCTGCGGCGCCCTGCATCAGTACGGCGTGCACGCGCTCTACCCCTGGCCCGTCGCCTCCGGCGGCACGCGCCGGATCCCCTGCCCGCGCCCCGGCGTGGTCCCGTCAATGTTCACCATCGAATTCCCCGACCCCGGCAACACCAACTGAAAGGCACGACACCATGAACTACCGCTTCCCGATGATCCCCGACGCCCTCCGCCCGCACGACACCCGTCAAGTCGCCACCTTGATCCGGCGGCTCAAGCTCACCGGCCTCCCCGCAGAGGTCACCGCCGGCCCGGCAACCATCCGGCCCCACGAGGGCCACGAGCGCGTGAACAGCATCGTCCAGCGCCGCGACCACCTCGACGACGCCGCCGATGCCGTGCTCCGCGGCGAAGACCCCACGGACCACATGATCCTCGCTGCCGCCTGGAGCTTCCACGAGGGCCTCGCCCAGCGGGTCCAGCAACGATCCCAGGACGGCTACATCGACACGATCAACGCGAACGCCGACGCGATCCTGACCGCGGTCAAGCAGCAGGTGTTCAACCCGACCATCGAGAAGCTGCGCGGGCTCGCGGACAAGCATCCCGACGTCACCTGGAACCTCGACACCGCCCTGGGCATCGAGGACTACGAGCAGGCCCAGCGGATCAAGGCCCTCCGGCCCACGATCCAGCGGCTGGTGTGGGCCGACGAGCTCCGGCGGCTGATCCACCCGGACGCCTACGAAGGCGACGCCGCATGGACCAACACCCCCGGCCTCATCCCGGACGTCCCCGACCCCGAAGACCTCGCCTCGGCCGGTTGGTGGATGAGCCTCATCCTCGACGGCCACGAACCCGTGTACGACACGGCCGCCGAGTGGTGGGCGCGCGACCACAGCGAGCGGTTCACCGAGTTCCGCGAAGCCGCCGCGTCCAAGGTCCCTGTCCAGAACCTCGCGTGGGCCATGAAGAACTAGCCGCACCAGCCCCGAGCCCGGCGCGCGACACGGCCACCAGCCACGCGCGCCGGGCACCGGACCGGAAGGAACCCACACATGGCAACAAGCCGAACAGGCACCTCGACGTGGAAGAACCTGCGCACCAAGGTCCTACGCCGAGCACGCGCCGCCGGACTCACGAACTGTCCGATCTGCGGGATCTGGCTGGACTACGATACGGGACGAACACCAGCGTCCGCCGAGGTGGACCACATCGTCCCGAGCTCGCACGGTGGCAAGGACGTCGAAGAAAATTGCCGCGTGATTTGCCGCAGGGACAACCAATCCCGAGGGAACCGGCCGACACCGAAAGCCGCGACGAAGCCCGCGACGCTGACGCCGTTCGTCAATCCCCGCTGGTGATCGTCGCCGCCTGCTCGCGGGGTGGGGCGCATGCCCCCCAAGCCCTGTCTTTGCTCGCTCCTCCGGGCGTAGCGAATAATCCCCCCGCGATGCGAATGATTCGCGTTAGCCCCCTGCACTTCCGCACCGTTGCTGGCCTAGAGGCCCCTTGGTAGCCGGACGGCGGGGTCTGTGAGGGCCTGAATCGCCCCGGATGCCCGCGGGTGCCACCGCCCCGATTTTAGGCCGTCCTGGGCCGATTCCCCACGGTGGCCCGGCAACCGCCCCGAGCATCGTCCCGGCTCTGCATCCATCACCGAAAGTTCCCCGGAATCACGCCGATTATCCGTTTCACTTGGTAGAATGGGAGCATGAACCGGGCATGTGCGCATTGTGGGGGGCCGATGTTGCTTCCCCGCGCCGGAGCCCGCTTCTGCACGAGCCGATGCCGACTCCGCGAACACCGCGCCTCCAAGCGCCGCCAGCACGTCATCCCGCCCGAACTAGCCGCACTCCCTCGCTGGATACGCCGCCTCGGTTCCAAGGTGCCGATGACGACGACGGGCAAGGCCGCGTCATGCGTGAATCCCGCCGACTGGACGACGCTGGAACAAACCCGGGCATCGCGGATCGGCGTCGGCTTGGGGTTCGTCCTCGCCGGCGACGGGATCGGCGTCATCGACCTGGACCACTGCCTGATCGACGGCCGGCCCACGCCCGCAGCGGCCCGGTTCCTCGAGGACTACCCGCGGAACTGGATCGAGGTCTCCCAGTCCGGCCACGGCCTGCACATCTGGTGCCGCATGGAACCGGGCAAGGGCTCCCGCACCATCACCGCCGACGGCCTGCACGTCGAGCGATACTCGACCGGCCGCTACATCGCCCTGGGAACCGAGGCATTCCAGCGCGGCGGCATCGTCTAGGTGAAACGGATAATCCCCGGAATCTAGAGGGTCTTGGGCGCATCGGCTGACACCACTACGGAAATCGCCGCCCTGCCTCCACGGGGGCCGAAAGCGTCCACCACCACCAAGCTAGGCCCTCACAGCCGCCCCACGGCCCCAGACAAGCCCCTCCCAGCAGCCCGAGGCCCCATGTGGAAAAACGCCGTGAGAGTGCGCCCGCTATCACCTGGGGGAGCGGCAAAGGGAAGGGAGGGAGGGGGTGGGCCCTGGGTCCGTGTCACCAAGCCCACGGGGCCGCCGAGGATGGCCTAGAACGTCGCCGATGCATCCAAGTGCCACCGGGACGATTCCAGGGCTTCTACGGCGGGTGGGTGCGTGCTAGATCCCAGCTAGCAGCTTCTTGGTGCGGGCGGCTTCGGCATCGTCGCGTTCCCGGTCCGCAACGAGCAGGCCGGGCACCGGGCGTTCGAGCATCCGCAGCGGGAATCCAGGTTCGGCCTCGACCCATCGAACGGCCCCGCGACCAACCACGACAAGCCCCCGCGCCTCGAGGGACCGGCACGCGGTGATCGTCTGCCGAGGGCTTCCGTCGCACCGCTCGGAGAGCTCTTGGATGCTCCAGTAGAACGTGCCGCTGGGGGAATCCGCGGTCAGGGCTTCCATGATTCGGCGCTGGTAGCGCCCGAGTCCTCGAGACATGCTCTAAGTATACCGTTCGGGCGATTGATTTGGGCCGAACGGAACACTTAGTTTTCCCGTGATCGGGACCGAACGGAACACTTACTTTCGTCCCGACGCCTATCCCAGATCGGCCCGCACGGCACGCTTGACCTGCTCCGGCAGATCCGACCACCGGGCCGAGCGACGACGGTTGGCGCGCCGGTAGTCCCGCAGTGCCTCGAGCTGCATCTCACCGAAGACACCGACGCCGCCCGGGGCGAACGGGTCCGCGCTCATGGCACGGTAACCGACCGTCGGGGCGTTCCCGTCCGGCCGGATCACATCGCGGTAGAACACGGTCCACCGGTCAAAGTCGCCGGGCCCCGAGTCGAAGATTGCCAGGACACCGGCGGGGCAGTCGCCGTCAAGGAACCGGCTCGCGGCGCGGCGTGGGACGTAGGTCATGATTCCTCCAGAGTGTGCGTGGTGGGTGGCCTCGAGGTGCCGGGAACCTCCAAGGATGAAGCGGACCCCAAGGGGCTGGCCTTGCAAGGTCCCCGACACCGAAAATCCCGCCGCCCCCGCCCACTCGCAGCGACATTGGAACGCCTGTAGCCCGCCCCGGATTCCGGGACAGGCTGGCGTCAACCGGTGCCCCGGCCGTGGGCATCGGTGCCCCGGCGGTACGGGGCTGAAGGTGGGTGTAACCGCGGCGCCTTGGTTAGCGTCTAAGGCGTCAGGAACGACGTGACGAGGTAGTAACCTCGAGGCCGGCACGGTTGGGGGGGCCGTGCCGACTTCCAGGCCACCACCAAGGGCACCGAGGGGTGCCGCTGGCAGGGCGTGGGACCGGCCTACAGTGGGACCGGGATCATGGACGGAGCCGATACGGCGGCGAAGAACAGGAGACACGTCAGGAGGCCGCGCAGCGCGTTCATTCCCCGGCCTCCAACAGCTCGGCAAGCGCGGCCTGTTCGAGCAGCCACCGCGCCAGCACGCGGGTCCCGGAGGGCGAAAGAGTGAATTGGACCCCGTCCATGCCGCTAAGGTCCGACTCGACGCCGAACAGCAGGTAGCGCGAGTAGATTTCGTCGCTTTCCGCTTCCATCGCCTCGACTTGGGCCGTGAACGTATTGTCCCCGTCCTGCCATGCATCGCCCGTCGTGACCTTGGTGCGCAGCGTCGCGCCCTTGGCGGCGTGCGTTCGCGAGCCCGAGCGGTATTCACGGCACTCGGCCGGACGCACACACCAATTAGGATGCCCGGAGCGGGGCGCCTTGACGTCGCGGCGGGCAAGGGCGGCGCGGATGTCCGCCTCCGAGAACTTGTCGAGCGCGGCAGCCGCAGCGGCGTCGTCGGTCCACACCAGGTGGACGGCGTGGACCGTGCGGGGGAGCTCGCGGGCGTCGGGGTTGTCCCACTCGACGCTGGCATATAGGCCGAGCGTGTCGGTCCCCGTCGCGGTGACGGTGCCGGGCTCGCTGGTGTGGCGGTGGGTCACACGGGTGCCCACGGGGAGGTGGGGGGTATGGTGGGGCATGGTTCGGGCCTCTCGCTTAGGCCCTGGACCGTTGCCCCGGGGGTGTTTCCAGCACCTCCGGGGCCCTTTTTCTAGTCCAGGATATTTCGCCCCATAGCGTTTATGACCGGCTCCCACATTCCCTAGGTGACTAGGGAATCTGCACAGCGTATAGCTGGTTAGACTGCGGGACTACCTGGACTAGGACGTCCGGGCCTCCGGGCCCACGGAGAAGGGGGCGGCACCGGTGAACCGGTGCCGCCCCCTTCTCCTGTTCCTGCCGGCCGGGACCTCAGTCCTCGTCGGCGAAGCTCGGCTTCTCGTGGAGCCTGCTCGTCTCATCCTGCCAACGGGTGGTCATCGGACGGAGCTTGGACTCGACCGCGCGGGCGTGGTGGCCGCAGAAGAGCAGCTCCCCGCCCGAGGTCTCCAGGACTGCGCGGACGTAGGCCTGGGCGCCGCAGCGGTCGCAACGGTCCAGACTCGTAAGGCCACGGGTAGCGACCGTGGTTGCTGTCATGACGACCTCCTTAGTACGTGTGTACCTAATACAACCAGCAGCGGCCCCGGATTCTTCGCATTCGGGGCCCACTTTCGCTTACCGCTTAGCATCGCTTCGGTCACGGATGGCTCTCGAAGCCTCGGCCGGATGCCCCGGCGGCGAGCCGGGCGGCATTTGACGGTGCGGGGCACTAGCGTAGGAACGGCCGGTTTCCGCTGGAACGAAACACAAGGAGAACACCGCTCGTGGCACCGAGTTCTGAGTACAACGCCAGGCACCTCTCCGTCCTCGAGGGCCTCGAGGCCGTCCGCAAGCGCCCCGGCATGTACATCGGCTCCACCGACTCGCGCGGGCTCATGCACTGCCTCTGGGAGATCATCGACAACTCGGTCGACGAGGCGCTGGCCGGCCACGGCCAGAACATCAGGGTCAGGCTGCATCCCGACGGTTCGGTGGAGATCCACGACGACGGCCGCGGCATCCCCGTGGACGTCGAACCCAAGACGGGCCTGACGGGCGTCGAGGTCGTCTTCACAAAGCTCCACGCCGGCGGCAAGTTCGGCGGCGGCTCGTACACGGCGTCGGGGGGCCTCCACGGCGTCGGCGCCAGCGTCGTCAACGCCCTTTCCTCCCGGCTCGACGTCGAGGTCGACCGCGGCGGCAAGACGTACCGGATGCAGTTCCGGCGTGGCGAGCCCGGCCGCTTCAAGGACACCGGCAGGCCCAAGCCCGACGCGCCCTTCGAACCGTTCGTCGAGGACTCGGTGCTCGACGTCGTCGGCAAGGCCAAGCGGGGAGTGACCGGGACGCGGATCCGCTACTGGTCGGACCGCCAGATCTTCACCCCCGACGCCCGCTTCTCCTATGAGGAGCTCGAGGCCAGGGCCCGGCAGACCTCGTTCCTAGTTCCCGGGCTGCGGATCGAGCTGCACGACGAGCGCAAGCTGAAGGGCACGGCCGGCGAGGACGGCCCCGTCGAGGAGGTCTTCCACCACGACGGCGGCATCTCCGAGTTCGTCGACTACCTCTCCAACGACCCCGCCGTGACGGACATCTGGCGGATCCAGGGCTCCGGGACGTTCAAGGAATCCGTCCCCGTCCTCGACGAGTCCGGGCACAGCCGCATCACCGACGTGGAGCGCGTGTGCGAGGTCGACATCGCCCTGCGCTGGGGGATCGGCTACGACACCTCGGTGCGCAGCTTCGTGAACATCATCGCCACGCCGAAGGGCGGGACGCACCAGACGGGCTTCGAGCAGGCGCTGCTGAAGTCCTTCCGCAAGGCCGTCGAGTCGAACGCCCGCAAGCTCAAGGCGGGCAACGACAAGATCGAGAAGGACGACGTCGCCGCGGGACTCACCGCGGTCCTCACCGTCCGCCTGGCGGAGCCCCAGTTCGAGGGCCAGACGAAGGAGATCCTCGGTACCTCGGCGGTGCGCCAGATCGTCTCCCGCGTCGTGGAGAAGGAGCTCGGCGCCAGGTTGTCCTCCACGTCGCGCGCCGACAAGGCCCAGTCCGGCCAGCTGCTGGAAAAGGTCGTCAGCGAGATGAAGTCGCGCATCTCGGCCCGCGTCCACAAGGAGACCCAGCGCCGCAAGACGGCCCTCGAAGGGTCGTCCCTGCCCACGAAGCTCGCCGATTGCCGCAGCGACGACGTCGAACGCTCCGAGCTGTTCATCGTCGAGGGCGACAGCGCCCTCGGCACAGCGAAGCTCGCCCGCAGCTCCGACTTCCAGGCCCTGTTGCCCATCCGCGGCAAGATCCTGAACGTGCAGAAGGCCTCGGTCGGCGACATGCTCTCCAACGCAGAGTGCGCCGCCCTGATCCAGGTCGTCGGCGCGGGGTCCGGGCGCAGCTTCGACCTCGCCGCGGCCCGCTATGGCAAGGTCGTGCTGATGACGGACGCCGACGTCGACGGCGCGCACATCCGCACCCTGTTGCTGACGCTGTTCTTCCGCTACATGCGGCCCATGGTCGAGGCGGGCCGTGTCTACGCCGCCGTGCCCCCGCTGCACCGCGTCGAGGTGGTCAATCCCGGCGCCCAGGCGAACGAGATGGTCTACACGTACTCCGAGGCGGAGCTGCACCGCGTGCTCAAGGGCCTCGAGGCCGACGGGCGCCGGTACAAGGAGCCCATCCAACGCTACAAGGGCCTCGGCGAGATGGATGCCGAACAGCTCGCGGAGACGACCATGGATCCCCGGCACCGGACGCTGCGGCGCGTGAACATCGCCCACGCCGAGCAGGCGGAACGGATCTTCGAGCTGCTCATGGGCAGCGACGTGGCTCCGCGCAAGGAGTTCATCGTCTCCGGCGCGGAGCGGCTCGACCGCGAGCAGATCGACGCCTGAACCCCTCGGCGGCCCGCCGCCGGCAGCACGCGCCGGCGGCGCCCCAGGCCCAGTCCGTCGGGCCCGAGCCGTCGGGCCGCGGACCGGGTCAGCCCAGCAGGCCGGGCGCGACCAGGAGCGCGGTGGGGACGCCGATGAGCAGCGCCGACGCCGCCAGGAGGCCCGCCAGCGAGGCCCTGGGCAGCGGGTCCGCGGCGTGCAGGAGGCGCTTGAGCCGGCGCGAGGACAGCCCGGGCGCGGGGACCCCGGAGGCGGCGCGCGCTGCCTCGACGGACCCGCCGGAACCGCCCCCGGTGGGCGCGCCGGCTTCCCGCGCGCGGTCCGGCTCGGCGTCGGACGCCGGATCCAGGCCCCCGGAGGCGGCGGCCACGGAGACGAGTGAGCGCAACAGGACCTCCCGCGGGACCTCCTTGAGGGCGGCGTCGTCGGCCAGCATCTCGATGAGCTCCTGCACCGCGCTCTGGGCCAGCTTCGAGGTCGGGAGCCACGGCAGTGCCTGATGCCACGAGGCGAAGGCCAGGACCAGGACGTCGTGGCGCTGGTCCAGATGCGCGCGCTCGTGGGCGACGACGGCCTGCAGGCCGGCCTCGTCGAGCGTCTCGAGCAGTCCGCGCGAGAGGACCGTCACGGAGCCGTTGAAACCGGGCAGACAGTACGCCACGGGGATGTCGTGCTGGACGACGACGGTGCCCGGCCTGGCGGGGGAGGGATCGCCGAGCAGGGCGAGCAGCCGGCGGTGGCGCGTGCGCTGCCGTCCGACCCGGACGGCCGTGAGCAGGAGCGTGAAGACCAGGTGGGCGCCCAGGAGCAGGGCCGCGGACAGAGCGAAGACATGGACGGGATCGAGCGTGTTCGCCGTCCGTCCCAGCAAGAGCTGCCAGAAGGAGCCGACGGCGGCGAGCAGGTTGTCCCCGAGCGGTTCGAGTCCCCAGATGAGCATCGAACCGATCATCGACAGGCCGCCCGCGAGGGCGATGGCCTGCCAGAGCACGAGGGACGCGAAGGGGGAGCGGGCCGTCCAGGCGGACCTGGAGAGCCACACGGGAACGGGCCAGGCCAGCAGCAGGGCCAGCCCGGCCAGGAGGTAGGAAGTGGTCCACACGGTCAGGACCCTACCGGAAACGTCAGGCCGGCCGGCCGTCGCCCAGGATCCGGCGCAGCGCCTCCGCCTCCTCGGCCGAGATGCCGCCGACGAAGCGGGCCAGCACGGCCTCGCGGTCCATGACGTTGCCGAGGGCCTCGTTCATGAGCTCGACGGTGTGCTCCTCGCGGCTCGTGACGGCGCGGTAGCGGTGGGGACGCGTGTCCCGTTCGCGGGCCACGAGGTGCTTCTTCTCGAGCCGGGCCAGTACCGTGAGCACGGTGGTGACCGCGAGCTCCTTGCCGTCGTCGCCGCCGGCCTGCGCCAGGTCGTCGCGCAGTTCGTTCGCGGTGCGCGCGCCGTCGCTGTCCCACAAGAGGTCCATGACGGATCGCTCGAGTTCGCCAAGTGAGGCCAAGTGCGGTTTCCTTCGATCACGACGTCCACGGGTCCTGCTCCGGCCGTCGCCGGGACCCCATCCGGTGTATCAATCTACTCCGATTCGCCCCAGATTTCTACATGCAGTAGAACCGGAGTATTCTACGAGTCGTAGAAGTTGGCCCCACGGTGTCGGGACAGCCCGCGCCACGGATGGGAAGGACCCGCAGTGGATCCCTTGGAAATCGCCCGCTGGCAGTTCGGCATCACGACCGTCTACCACTTCCTCATGGTGCCCCTGACGATCGGCCTCGGCCTCCTCGTCGCCGTGCTGCAGACGGCCTGGCACCGCACGGGCCGCGAGGAATACCTGCGGATGACCAAGTTCTGGGGCAAGCTCTTCCTGATCAACTTCATCATGGGCGTGGCCACGGGGATCGTCCAGGAGTTCCAGTTCGGCATGGCCTGGAGCGAGTACAGCCGCTTCGTCGGGGACGTCTTCGGCGCCCCGCTGGCCATGGAGGCCCTCCTGGCCTTCTTCGTCGAGTCCACGTTCCTCGGCCTGTGGATCTTCGGCTGGGACCGCCTGCCGAAGCGGATCCACCTCGCCTGCATCTGGTGCGCCTCCCTCGCCACGATCCTCTCCGCCTACTTCATCCTCGTCGCCAACTCCTGGATGCAGCACCCCGTGGGCACCGAGATCGTCGAGGGCCGGGCCGTCATGACCGACGCCTGGGCGGTCTTCACCAACAACACCGCCATGGTCACCTTCCCCCACACCATCTTCGGCGCGTTCGCCGTCGCAGGCGGCTTCCTGCTGGGCATCTCCTGGTACCACCTCTACAAGCGCCGCTCCGCCGGCATCGACACGGTCGACGCCCAGGGGCGGGTCGTGGTCGGAGAGGACCCGGAGCTCGGCCGCAACCGCGACCGCACCGACCACGCCGTGTGGCTCAAGTCCCTGCGCCTCGGCGCCGTCGTCGCGATGGTCTCCTTCGCCGGCGTCGCCTTCTCCGGGCACGCGCAGGCCCAGCTGATGTTCGAGCAGCAGCCCATGAAGATGGCCGCCGCCGAGGCCGCCTGCCACGACGGCACGGGCTTCTCCGTCCTGACGATCGGCAACCTCGGCGCCGACGGCGCCACGACGTGCGACGACGTCGTGGCCGTCTACGAGATCCCCGGGCTGCTGTCCTTCCTCGCCAACGACGACTTCACGACCGAGGTCAAGGGCGTGAACACGCTGCTGCCCGAGTACCAGGAGAAGTACGGCACCCACCTGCCCCACGACTCGATCTACGGGGACCGCGCCGGCCAGGAGATCAACTACCTGCCGCTCATGGAGGTCACCTACTGGGGCTTCCGGCTCATGATCACCTTCGGCGGCCTCGCGGCGTTCGCCGCGCTCGTGGCCCTGTGGATGACCCGCAAGGGCACCGTCCCGGACAACCGCTGGATCTCCCGGCTGGCCGTGGTGGGCATCCTCGCCCCCTTCGGGGCGAACTCGGCCGGCTGGATCTTCACCGAGATGGGCCGCCAGCCGTTCGTCGTCGTCCCCAACCCGAGCTTCGAGGGCATCGACCAGGTCTTCATGTTCACGGCAGCCGCCGTCTCGCCCGGCGTCTCGGCGGGGGAGATGCTCTTCTCCCTCGTGGCCCTCACGCTCGTCTACGCCGTGCTGCTCGTCGTCGAGCTTGTGCTGCTCACGCGGTTCGTGCGCGGCGGCGCCGGCTCCGCGATGCCCGAGCTGAACCACCGGCCAGGCGATGGCCCGCAGCGCGACGACGACGTCCTGTCCTTCGCCTACTAGCCCGCACCGACCCCCGCGAGAGACCAAGGAACACCCCATGGACTTCCTGCCCACCCTCTGGTTCATCCTCATCGCCGTCCTCTGGAGCGGATACCTCTTCCTCGAGGGATTCGACCTCGGCGTCGGCATGCTGCTGCGCACGTTCGCGCGCGGGGACACCCAGCGCCGCGTCCTGATCAACACCGTCGGCCCCGTCTGGGACGGCAACGAGGTCTGGCTGCTGACCGCCGGCGGCGCCACGTTCGCCGCGTTCCCGTACTGGTACGCTTCGCTCTTCTCCGCGCTCTACCTTCCGCTCGTGGTCGTCCTGCTGGCGCTGATCTTCCGCGCGGTGGCCTTCGAATACCGGGGCAAAGCGCACACCCGGAGGGCGCGGGAGCTGTGGGACTGGGCGCTGTGCCTCGGAAGCTTCACCGCGGCCTTCGGCGTGGGCGCCATGCTCGCGCTGACCACGACGGGCCTGCCGCTCGACGCCAACGGCGACCGCGTGGGCGGGGCGTTCGCCTGGCTCAACGGCTACGCCGTGCTCGGGGGCCTCGCCGTCGTCGGGTTCAGCCTGGTCCAGGCCCTCGCCTTCCTCTGCCTGAAGACCGACGGCGACCTCCGCGCCCGCGCCCGCCGGGCGGTGGTGCGCTGGCTGCCGCTCGCGATCGCGCCGATGGCCGCGTGGGCCCTCGTCGTCGCGCTGCGCGGGGGAGGGACCGTTCCGTTCCTCCTGATCGCCGTGGGGCTCGCCCTCGCGATCGCCGCCTGGGCGTCCGCCCGCGCGGGACGGGAAGGCCGGGCGTTCCTCGCCCTCGGCGGCTTCCTCCTCGCGGGGGTCGCGGCGGTCTTCACCGCCGCCTACCCCGTGGTGCTCCCGTCCACGCTGGACGCCGCGTTCGACCTCACGGTCGGCAACGCGTCGTCGAGCCCCTACACGCTGGGCCTCATGAGCATCGTCGCCGCCTTCGGGATCCCGCTCGTCCTGGCCTACCAGGGATGGACCTACTGGGTCTTCCGCCGGCGCATCAGCGAGGCGCACATCCCGCAGGCCCACCGCGTCACCCCGATCGCCTAGGACCCGCCCGTGAAGCCCTCCCTGCCCGAGGACCCCGGGACGCGCCGCGCCCTGGCCGTCCTCGCCGTGCTCGCCGCCGCCAAGGCCGCCGGGCTCGTGCTGCTCGCCGACGCGCTCGCCACCGGGATCGCCCAGCTCGCCGCGGGCGGGGAGCTCGACGCGCCCCGCGCCCTCGCGTTCGGGCTCTCCGGCGCGCTCCTGCGCGGGGGAGCGGCCTGGGCCACCCAGCACGCAGCGCTGCGCGCGGGCCTCGGGGCCAAGGAGCGGCTGCGGGCCCGGCTCGTCGGGGCGGGAGTCGCCGGCGTCCGGAACCCCCAGGGACCGGGCGCGATCGCGGCGCTCGCCGGGAGGGGGCTCGACGGGCTGGACAACTACTACACGCGCTACCTCCCCGCGCTCGTCGCCGCGGCCGTCGTCCCCGCGCTCGTGGGGGCCAGGATCCTCTTCGCCGACTGGGTCTCGGCCCTCGTCGTGCTCCTGACGCTGCCGCTCGTGCCGCTCTTCATGGCCCTCATCGGCCTGCACACCCAGGACCGGGTGCGGGAGGCGGCCGACGGGCTGGAACGGATCTCCGGGCACCTCCTCGAGCTCGCCCAGGGCCTGCCCGCCCTCATCGGCGTGCGCCGGGCCGGCGGCCGTGGACGCGCCGTGGCCCGCGCCTCGGAGGACTACCGCGCGACGACCCTCGGCACGCTGCGCACGGCGTTCCTGTCCGGGTTGGCGCTCGAGCTCATCGCGACGATCTCCGTGGCCGTCGTCGCCGTCTTCATCGGCGTCCGGCTCGTGCACGGGGGCATCGGGCTCGAGACGGGCCTGCTGGCCCTGATCCTCGCCCCGGAGTGCTTCGCCCCGCTGCGCGAGGTCGGCGCGGCCTTCCACGCCTCCGAGGACGGGGTCGAGGCGATGGAGCGCTCGAAGGCCGTGCTCGCGGGCACCGGCGCGGCAGAGGGAACGGACGACGGCGGCGGGCGGTCCGGGACGGGGACGGCCGGGGCCTCCCATCCGTCGGCGGAGCCGCCGGCTCCGGGCACGGCGCTGCGCCTCGAGGGGCTCGCCGTGCGCTTCGGCGCCGGGGCGCCCCCGGCGCTCCAGGCCCGGGACCTCGTCCTGCCCGCCGGGGGCGTGGAGGTCCTCGACACCGCGAGCGGAAGCGGCAAGTCGACGCTGCTCCATGCGGTCCTCGGGCGGCTCCCGGCCTCCGCCGTCGTGGACGGCGCCCTCGCCGTGGACCGCTCGGCCACGGCCTGGATCCCGCAGCACCCCCGCTTCACGGAGGAGACGGTCGCCGCCGAGCTGGCCCTGCATGCGGGCCGCCCGCTCGGGGAGGACGAGGTGCGCGGACTCCTCGCCGAGACCGCCCTGACCGCTCTGGCCGGGCGGCGCCCCGACGAGTGCAGCCCGGGCGAGCTGCGCCGCCTGGCGGTCGCGCGTGCGCTGGCCAGGATCGCCTACGGGGCCCCGTGCGCCCTCCTCATCGCGGACGAGCCGACGGCGCACCTGGACCCGGAGTCCGCGGCCGCGGTCCGGGCCGCCATGGTCCGGGCGCTGCCGGGACGGGCCGTCCTCGTGGCCACGCACGACCGCGTCCTGGCCGCCGAGCTCCGTTCGGCCGATCCGCGGGCGTCCCGGGGGGCTTCCCCCCGGGGCACCGCGCGGCCGTTCGACGCCGTTCGGGCGGCGGGCCCCGGGGTGTCCACCGCCCTGCCGGCTCCTGCCGCGGCCTCGGAGACCTCCTCCTCCACCGCCGGCTGGGCCGACGACGACGGTCCCCGCGGCACGGCGGGACGGGCCTTCTCGCTCGTCGGCGGCCTGCCCTGGGGGCGGGGCGGGCTCGCCCTCGGCATCGGCTACGGGACCCTGGCCCTGGCCTTCGCCGCGGCGCTCACCGCGGTGTCGGGATGGCTGATCGTCACGGCGAGCCACCAGCCGCCCATGCTGCACCTCATGGTCGCGATCGTCGGCGTCCGCTTCTTCGGCATGGGACGCGCCGTGCTGCGCTACCTCGAACAGCTCGCCGTGCACAACGCCCTCCTGCGCTGGGCCGGAACGGTGCGCGAGCGGCTCTGGGACGCCCTCGTCTCCCAGCCCCGGCACTGGGGGCGCATCACGCGCTCCGGCGCGGCGCTGGGACACCTCGTCGCGGAGGTCGACGAGGTCCGCGACACCGTTCCCCGCGTCCTCGTGCCCCCGCTCGCCGGGATCGCCACCTGGGCGCTCGCCGCCACGGCGATCGCGCTCTGGGCGCCGGCGGGCCTCGGCGCCGCGGTGGCGCTCGGCGTGGCCGGCTGGGTCCTGCTGCCCGTGCTCGTCATCGCCGTCGAACGGCGTTCCGGCAGGGCGCTCGCCGGGCACCGGATCGCCCTCGGCACCCGCGTCCCCACGTTGCTCGCCGCCGCCGTGGACCTCGGCGGCAACGGGGCCGCGCGGCACGCCGTGGAACGCTTCGCGCGCGAGGACGCCGCGGCGACCTCGAAGCTCAAGCGCGCCGGACGCGCCGACGGGATCGGCCAGGGCGGAGCCGTCCTCCTGGCCTCGGCGGCCGCCGTCGCCGCGCTCTGCTCCGTCGGCGGCGTCGCCGGGACGGCGGAGGCGGCCGCGATCGCCGCGCTGACCCTGCTCGCGCTCGGCGAGCCGGTGGCTTCCACGGCGGCGGCCGCGCGGCAGCTCCCGCAGCTCGGCGACGGGCTGCGCCGCGTCGCCGGGGTCCTCGACGACCCGCACGCCGCGGCCGGCCGTCCCCTTCAGGGCCCGACGACGGCGGACGGGGCTCCCCCGCGCGCCCTCGCCGCCGCGGGCGGCCCCCTCCGGTTCCGGTTGAGCGGGGGAGCCGGCGGCTGGGGCGACGGGCCGGACGTGTTCGCGGACCTGGACCTCGAGGCCGCTCCGGGGCGGTGGACCCTCGTCACGGGGCCCTCCGGGACCGGCAAGTCCACGCTGCTCGCCGTCCTGCTCGGGGCCCTGCCCCTGCGCTCCGGCCGCCTCGAGGCCCGGACGGGGACGGGCCCGTGGCGGGCCGCGGCCGCGGACGACTTCGCCCGCGTCTCGTGGTGCCCCCAGGAGGCCCACCTCTTCGACTCGAGCGTGCGCTCCAACCTCGGCCTGGGGCGGCCGGAGCACGACGCCCCCACGGACGCCGAGCTCGTCGACGCGCTCGGGGCCGTCGGTCTGGGCTCCTGGTTCTCGCGCCAGCCCGAGGGCCTCGCGACGCGGATCGGATCCGGCGGCCACCACCTCTCCGGCGGCCAACGCCAGCGCCTCGCCGCGGCCCGCGCGCTCGTGGCGCGCTCCGACGTCGTCCTCCTCGACGAGCCGACCGCCCACCTGGGGCAGGACGAGGCCGCGGACCTCATCGCCGACCTGCGGCTCGGACTCTCGGGACGGTCGGTCGTCCTCGTGACCCACGATCCCCGCCTCGCCGCTCCCGGCGACGCCGTGACCGCGCTCGGAGCGGCCGCCCCGGTCGCCTCCTAAGGCCCCGGGGTCAATCCGTCTGGACGACTCCCGCGTCCCCGAACGGGACGGAATCCTCTTCCGGGGCGCGCAGGGAGGCGCGCGCCGGTTCCGGCTCGGGCAGGCCCGGCAGCGTCGGTGGCGCGTCACGCCCCTCGTGCGCGCCAGGGCCGCCGCCGGACCCCGGGGCCGGGGCCACGGCGTCGTCCTGCGGGGGAAGCGAACCGCCGAGCAGCTCGACGGACTGGGCGAGGGGAACGCCGGATCCGTCGCGGCGCCCGTGTTCCGTGGGCAGGGCCCGCGCGACGCCGGCCGCCGACGCCGCCCGCGCGGGGCCGTGCCCCGTCCAGGCCAGGGACAACGTGTCCTCGCCCTTGAGGAAGCGGTGGGCGCGCACGCCCCCGGTCGCCCGGCCCTTCGCGGGATACTCCGCCAGCGGCGTCACCTTGACGGTCCCCGCGCCCGTGCCCGGCAGCGTGCCGGAACCCGTCGCGATCGTCACGACGACGGCCTGCGGATCATCCGCCGCAACGACGCCGAACGAGGCCACCGCGTCCCCGCCGCCGAGCTTGATGCCGGCCATGCCGCCTGCCGTCCGGCCCTGCGGGCGCACCGCCGAGGCCGGACAGCGCAGCAGTTGCGCGCCGCGCGTGATGAAGACGAGCTCGTCGTCGTCCGCCGCCGGGGCGGCCCCCACGACGGCGTCGCCGGGCTTGAGCGTCACGGCCTCGAACTCGTCGCGGTTCAGCGGGTAGTCCGGGGTGACGCGCTTGACCACGCCCTGCAGCGTGCCCAGGGCGACCACGGTGTTCATCGGGACCACCGCCACGACGCGCTCGCCCTTCGCCAAGGGCGCGAAATCCTTCGCCGGGACGCCGCCGGCCAGCTGCGGGAGCCCGGCCGTCGACGGGACCACGGGCATGTCCACGACCTGCAGGCGCAGCATCCGGCCCGCGGAGGTCACGGCGCCGAGCTCGCCGCGGGCCGTCGTGCGGACCACCGACGCGAGGACGTCGTGCTTGGCCCGGGGTCCGGAATCGTTCAGGGGCGACGCGTCCGCGGTGCGGGCCAGCTGCCCCGTGGCCGAGAGCAGGACCCAGCACGGATCGTCCGCGATCTCGAGGGACAACGGGGCCTTGGCCCCGCCCGCGGCGGCCGGCGCGGGCATCACGGTGCCCTTGAGCGGCGTCGTCCCCTCCGCCTTGAGCAGCACCGTGCGGCGCGGGGTCGCGAAGCGCTCACCGGCCTCGGCGAGCTCCCCGGAGACGACCTCGCGGAGCAGGGCGTCGGAGGCCAGGATGGCCTCGAGTCGGTCGATCTCGCGCTTGAGCTCGTCCTGCTCCTTCTCGAGCTCGATCCGGGAGAAGCGGGTCAGCTGGCGCAGGCGCAGTTCCAGGATGTGGTTGGCCTGGACCTCCGTCAGGTCGTAGACCGCCATGAGGCGCTGCCGGGCGGCCGCCGTCTCGTCCGAGGTGCGGATGATCTGGATGACCTCGTCGATGTCCACGATCGCGATCAGCAGGCCCTCGACGAGGTGCAGCCGGTCCTTCTTCCGCCCCAGCCGGAAGGCGGTGCGGCGGCGGACGACGTCGAGCCGGTGGCCCACGTACACCTGCAGCAGCTCCAGCAGGCCCAGGGTCCGTGGCTGGCCGTCGACGAGGGCGACGTTGTTGATGCCGAAGGAGTCCTCCATCGGCGTGAGCTTGTACAGCTGCTGCAGGACGGCGTTGGGGTTGAAGCCGTTCTTGAGCTCGATCACGAGCCGCAGGCCGTGCTTGCGGTCCGTGAGGTCCACGACGTCGGCGATGCCGGCGAGCTTCTTGGACGTCACGGCGTCCTTGATCTTCTCGATCACCTTCTCCGGGCCCACCATGTACGGCAGCTCCGTGACCACGAGCCCGCTGCGGCGCGGCGTGATCTGCTCGAGCTCGACCTTCGCCCGCGTCTTGAACGAGCCGCGCCCCGTGGCGTAGGCGTCCTTGATGCCGTCCAGGCCCACGATGATCCCGCCCGTGGGCAGGTCCGGGCCCGGGATGAACCGCATGACGTCGGCGAGCGTCGCGTCCGGGTGGTCCACGAGGTGCCGGGCCGCCGCGACGACCTCGCCGAGGTTGTGCGGGGCCATGTTGGTGGCCATGCCGACGGCGATGCCCGTGGTGCCGTTGACGAGCAGGTTCGGGAAGGCCGCCGGGAGGACCTCCGGCTGCAGGAGCTGGTTGTCGTAGTTCGGGATGAAGTCCACGACGTCCTCGTCGAGGAAGTCGGTCATCGCGACCGCGGGGGAGGCCATCCGGGCCTCGGTGTAGCGGGGGGCCGCGGGGCCGTCGTCGAGGGAGCCGAAGTTCCCGTGCCCGTCGATGAGCGGAAGCCTCAAGGCGAAGCCCTGGGCCATGCGCACCATCGCGTCGTAGATCGCCGCGTCGCCGTGGGGGTGGAGCTTGCCCATGACCTCGCCGACCACGCGTGCGCTCTTGACGTGCCCGCGGTCGGGGCGCAGGCCCATCTGGGTCATCATGTAGAGGATGCGCCGCTGCACCGGCTTGAGGCCGTCGCGGGCGTCCGGGAGGGCGCGCGAGTAGATCACCGAGTAGGCGTACTCGAGGAACGAGCCCTCCATCTCGCTCGTGACGTCGATGTCGACGATGTTCTCCGTGAAGTCCTCTTCGGGAGCTGTCTTCTGGCGTCGGGCCATGCTCGTGCGGGTCCTCTTTCCTGGGCTGCTGCTCCGGCGCCCCGCCGGCCGCCCGGTGCCGGCGGTCCGGTCCACGGGCGGCACCGGTGGCCGGTCCCGCGCACGGCGGACCGGCCCCGGCGTGGAAGCCGTAGGCTAAGCCTATGGGTGCAGCGAGCAAAAGCCGGGAATATCCGGCCCACTGGGAAGCCGATGTCGTCCTGAGGGACGGGTCCACCGCCCACCTGAGGCCCATCGCCCCGTCCGACGCCGACGCGCTGCAGGCCCTGCACACGGGCCAGTCGGAGGCCTCGATCTACCTGCGCTTCTTCACCTACAAGTCCAAGCTGACCGCGAAGGAACTGGCCCGCTTCACCGAGGTGGACCACCGCGACCGCGTCGCCCTCGTCGTCCTGCGCGGCGGCGTGATCATCGGCGTGGGCCGCTACGACCGGCTCGACGACCCCGAGGAGGCGGAGGTCGCCTTCAACATCGCGGACGCCTCGCAGGGCAAGGGCGTCGGCTCCATCCTGCTCGAGCACCTCGCCGCCGCGGCCCGCGAGAACGGGATCGAGCGCTTCAGCGCGGAGGTGCTGCCGGAGAACCGCAAGATGCTCACCGTCTTCGCCGAGGCCGGCTACGAGGTCAAGCGGCGATTCGACGACGGCGTCGTGATGCTCGAGTTCCCCATCGACCCCACCGACCGCTCCCGGGCCGTCATGGAGTCGCGGGAGCACCGGGCCGAGGCCAGGAGCCTCGGCGAGCTGCTCGCGCCGCGCTCCGTGGCCGTGATCGGTGCGAGCCGGGCGTGGGGCTCGATCGGCTACACGCTCCTGGAGAACATCGTGGAGGGCGGGTTCACGGGTACCGTGGCGGGCGTGAACCCCGAGGCCTTCGAGGTCGCGGGGATGGTCTCCCACGCTTCGATCGCGGAGGTCCCCGGTCCGGTGGACCTCGCCGTCGTCGCCGTGCCGGCGGACCAGGTCGACGCGGTCGTCGCCGAGTGCGGGGCGGCAGGGGTCAAGGGCCTGCTCGTCGTCACCGACCTCGCCGACGCCGACCCGGGGGCCACGCTCGCGCGGCAGCGGGCGCTCGTCCGCTCGGCCCGGTCCAACGGCATGCGCCTCATCGGCCCCGCATCGCTCGGGGTCGTCAACACCGATCCCGAGGTGCGTCTCAACGCCTCGCTCGCGCCGGGGATGCCGCAGGAGGGCGCGTTCGGGTTCTTCAGCCAGTCGGCCGCGATGGGGGTGCTCCTCTACGCCGCCGCGAGCCGCCGGGCGCTCGGCGTCTCGAGCATCGTCTCCGCAGGCAACCGCGCCGATGTCTCGGGCAACGACGCGATGCAGTTCTGGGAGGACGACGAGCGCTCCTCGGCGGTCGGCCTCTACCTCGAGAGCTTCGGCAACCCGCGCAAGTTCTCCCGGATCGCCCGCCGGCTCGCCCGCAGCAAGCCCGTCATCGTGGCCAAGTCGGACGTCATGGGCCTGCGCCTTCCGCCCGGCCACGCGGTGCGGACGACGCAGGCGCCGCTCGGCGCCGTGGACGCGATGCTGCGCCAGTCCGGGGTCATCCGGGTCGGGACGACCGAGGAGCTCATGGACGTCGCCCAGCTCGTGGCCGCGCAGCCGCTCCCGGCCGGTCGGGGAACCGCCGTCGTCTCCAACTCCGAGGCCCTCGCCGCCGTCGTCGCCGACAGCGCCCTGCAGCACGGGCTCGAGATCGCCGCCACCGCAGGGGCCGTGCCCCTCGACGACGGCCAGTCGCGGGCCCTCCCGCGGCTCAAGAAGGCGGTCCTCGACGCGCTGTCCGGCGCCGAAGTGCACACGGCGATCGTCGCGCTCCTGCCCGCCCGGGGCGTCGATACCGACGCCGTCGCGCGGACGTTGTCCGATTGCTCGCGGGAGGCGGGCAAGCCCGTCGTCGCCGCGTTCACGGGCCGTCTCGACGCCTCGGGCCCGGCCGAGGGGCTCCTGGGCGGGCTGCCGTGCTACGCCAACCCTGGCGACGCGACCGCGGCCCTCGCCGCCGTCGTCCGCTACACCGAGTGGCGCGCCCGCGACTTCGGCGAGCCGATGCCCCTGGAGGGGACCGACGTCGACCGGGCGGAGGACCTCGTCGCCGCCCACGTTCAACGCGTGCGCGGCACCGAGCTGCTCCGGCTCGGCCCGGACCAGGCGGCGGAGCTGCTCGCCTGCTACGGGATCGACGTCCTGGCCTCGCGCGGCTTCGAGACGGAGGACGAGGCCGTCGCGGCGGCCGCGTGGCTCGGCTGGCCCGTGGCGCTGAAGGCGACGGACGAGCACTTGCGGCACCGCCTGGACCTCGGCGGGGTGCGCCTGAACATCTTCGACGAGGCGAGCCTGCGCGGGAACATCCGCCACATGCGCCAGATGCTCGAGCCGTTCGGGGCCCCCGGGCTCGAGCTGCAGTCGATGGCCCCCTCCGGCCAGGGCTGCATCGTGCGCGCCCTCGAGGATCCGCTCCTCGGCCCCCTCGTCTCCTTCGGCCTCGCCGGCGACGCGGTGAACCTCCTCGACGACTGGGCCCACGCCATCCCGCCGCTGACGACGACGGACCTGGCCGAGCTCGTCCGCTCCCCGCGCGCCGCCCGCAAGCTGTTCGGCTACCAGGGCCTGCCCGCCGTCGACGTGCGCAGCCTCGAGGAGCTGCTCAACCGCGTCGCCGCGCTCAAGGACAACCACCCCGAGGTCGCGCTGCTCGAGTTCAACCCCGTCCTCGTCTCCGCCGCGGGCGTGACCGTGCTCTCGGCCGATCTGCGGATCGGCCATCCCGGCCAGCGAACGGACAGCGCCCGGCGCGCCCTGTCCGGGTAGACGGGACCGCGCCCGCTCCCCGGAGCCCTGACGGGCCCCCGGATAGACTGGAGGACATGATCTCCCGCACCCCTGCCGCCCGCGACCTCCACAGCGCCCTGGAACGGGCCGGCTTCTACCCGCGGCTCGTCGCCGACGTCATCGACGACGCCCTCGACGGGATGGAGCCCGTGGCGCACCTGGTGCACCTGGAGACGCACATCGAACACGGCGAGGTGCACCGCCACGTGACCGCGCTCGTGCTCGCCCAGGAGGTCATGGTCGTCGTCCACGTGGACGACCAGCAGCTCGACGAGCTCGGCGACACGGCCGTGGCCCAGGCCTCGACGGAGACGGTCGCCGTGTCCCGGATCGGTTCCGTGGTGCTGTCCTCGATGTACCACCAGCCGCAGGACTACTCCTCGACGGACAAGGTCCGCGAGCTGACGCTCGGCATCGCCTGGACGGGCGGGCAGCGCGTCGACCTGGCCCCGGCCGGCTGCGCCGACCCGCAGTGCGACGCCGACCACGGCTACACCGGCAGCCTCCAGCACGAGGACCTCGTGCTGCGCGTGAGCGCCGAGGCGGACGGGCTGCAGGCCGTCGAGGACGCCAGGACCTTCGCGCGCGCCCTGCGGAAGATCAGCACGGCGACGGCCACCGCCGTCCAGCCGCGCGCCGCGGTCGTGTCCGAGCCGCGCCCCGGGTGGGTGGGCAGCCGGCTGGTCCGCGGGCACCACCAGGCCTGATCCGTGCCGCAGACAGCGAACGACGCCGGTGCGGCGCGCCTTCCGGCGCCGCCCCGCTATGGGAGCGCGAGCCTGGGGGAGGTGCTGCCCAGCGCGGCCGCCGTCCTCGGCGTGCCGGGCTACGCCAACACGCTGGGACTGCCGCCCGCCCGCCGGGTCTGCGTGGTCATGGCGGACGGCCTGGGCTCGGCCCTGCTGAAGTCGCGGGGCGGGCACGCGCCGTTCCTGCGCCGGCACCTCGAGACGGGGCGGCACCTGGACGCCGCGTTCCCGACGACGACGGCGGCCTCGCTCGCCACGCTCGGGACGGGGCTGCCGCCGGGACGGCACGGGATCGTGGGCTACGACGTGCTCGACCCGGCCGGGTCGCGCGTGGTCAACATGCTCGGCGGCTGGCCGTCGGACCTCGATCCCGCCGCGTGGCAGCCGCACCGCACGGTGCTCGAGGACGCGGCCGGGCACGTGCACGTCGCGACCGTGAGCCTGCCGCAGTTCGACGGCTCCTCCCTGACCCGGGCCGCCCTGCGCGGCGGGGAGTTCGCGGCGGCGAAGACGTCCCAGGCCCGCGTCCGCCGGGCCTCGGAGATCCTCGCGGCCCACGAGCGCGTTCTGATGTACTGCTACTGGAACGAGCTGGACAAGGCGGGCCACCGCCACGGCAGTGCGTCCCTCGAATGGGGGGAGCAGCTCGAGGAGCTCGACGCGGCGATGCGCACGCTCGCGGCGCGCCTGCCCGCCGGGACGCTGCTGTTGCTGACCGCCGACCACGGCATGGTCGACGTCCCCGAGCGGCACCGGATCGACTACTCGCTGACCCCGGAGCTCGTCGACGGCGTCGCGTACACCGCGGGGGAGCCGCGCTGCGTCCAGCTGCACGTCGAGCCCGGGCTCTCCGCCCGGGGGCGGGAGCGCCTCGTGGGGGCCTGGCGGGCGGCCCTCGGTTCCCGTGCCTGGATCCTGGAACGCCGCGAGGCGGTGGCCCACGGCTTCTTCGGCGACGTCGACGCGCACGTGCTCCCACGCATCGGCGACCTCCTGGTGCTCCCGTCGGTGCCCGAACTGGCGCTCTACGACGGCCGGCGCGTGGCCCCGCAGGCCTTCGAGGTGGTGGGCCAGCACGGCTCGGTGACGCGCGCCGAACGCGTCGTCCCGCTTCTGACCCTGGCCCGGACGGGCTGACCGCATCCGTCCTTGACGCCAAAAAGGAAGGCCCCCGTGAAACTCGGTGCTTGATGCCCAAACTAGCTTGCTATTCTCGCCTGCCCCATGGCTGACGCGGCACTCGCCCTTCCACTAAAGCCACGCGGGTGCTCCGCAAACGAAGATGAAGAGAGCAGAAACCAGCAGTGCCGCCACGACCTCGCATGCCGACGTCACGGCCTTCACGCTCTTGGGCCACCAAAACCATCCATCAGCTCGTCCTGTCACGCGCTCCATGAATCTGATCGCAAGGCAGTTGAGGAACCTTAGGGCAACTCCGCTGAAAGCCACGGCAAGGGGAAGGCCCCGCCAAGGGTGCGGAATCTCCACCTCCCATAATAGTGCCGCCGCAACCTGCCCAAGGATATAGGCGAATGCGAAGTACATAGACCAGCCAGCGAAGGCCAAAAAGGCTAGCGACACGAGTTCCGCACTATCATCGAATAAGTCGATCTCATCGCGCCACTTACGGCCTTCTTCCTTGCGGAAGACCAAGCGAAGGACGGTGTGTGACACGCTCACGCTGGATCGTGATCCGTTCAACGATCGACAGTGGACGGAATCAGCTTGATCAAGTTCTTCGTCACGGGCCCACCAGTCTTCTTGCTACTGGGAAGGAACGCCGAGCCACCGAACCACAACTGCCACCTCTGGTGTGCCAGCTTCTCAAGGTATAACGCGTCGACTCCGACCCGTTCTACGAGTTCCTCGGCCTGACGGGCATGTGAAGGGGCCTCAAGCATGAATTCCAAAAAGCCTTCGGTGCCGCCGACATTCCATTGGAACCAAAGCCAATCGCTCGGATCGGTATCTACCGAGATCATGAGCCAGTTCACTTCGGGTCCTTGGGGGACTATCTCATTAACGGTGTATCCGGCGGTTTCTTTTAGTAGCTTTCAGCGGCCGGGAATCGGTCGCTGAAAGTGATGGCGAAGGCGTTCAAAGCGGGCTTCCAACGCACGGCCCATCGGGTCTTGCCGGCACCGGTCGGATCGAGGGATCGGGTGACCAGATACAGGCACTTTAGCGCAGCCTGCTCGGTGGGGAAATGACCCCGGGCCTTCACGGCGCGCCGGTACCTGGCGTTGAGGGATTCGATCGCATTGGTCGAGCAGATCACGCGCCGGATTTCCACGTCATAGTCCAGGAACGGGATGAACTCCTCCCACGCGTTCTCCCACAGCCGCACGATGGCCCCGTATTTCTTGCCCCAGCGCTCGGTGAGCTCCTCGAACGCCGCCCTGGCGGCCGCAGCGTTCACGGCGGTGTAGATGGGCTTCACGTCCCGTTTGAGCGCGTCCCAGTCCTTCTTCGAGGCCAGGCGGAAGGTATTGCGGATCAGGTGGATGATGCAGGTCTGCACGGTTGTCAGCGGCCAGACGTTGGTGACGACTTCGGGCAGGCCTTTGAGGCCGTCGCAGACCAGGAAGAAGGTGTCTTTCACGCCGCGGTTCTTGATGTCGGTGAGCACGCTCATCCAGAACTTCGCGCCCTCACCGCCGGTGCCGGCCCACAGGCCGAGGATGTCCTTCTCACCCTCCAGCGTCACGCCGATCGCGGCGTAGACGGGCCGGTTGGCGACCTGCCCGTCGCGGACCTTGACGACGATGGCGTCGATGAAGATCGCCGCGTAGACCTCATCCAGCGGCCGGTTTTGCCACGCGGCCATCTCGTCGAGCACCCTGTCGGTGATCCGCGAGACGGTCTCCTTTGACACGGACGCACCGTAGATCTCGGCGAAGTGCGCGCTGATTTCCCCGGTGGTCAGGCCCTTGGCATAGAGCGACAGGACCATCTCAT
>NZ_JBNWUK010000010.1:0-105034 GCF_050563205.1 Zafaria sp. Z1313 | reverse complement strand
TGCTGGTGTTGCGGGGGTGGGGGGTTGGTGGTGGGTGTGATGGGGGTTGTTGTTTGGGAACTGCATAGTGGACGCGAGCATCTTGTATGCCATCGCCTTCGGGGTTTGTCCCTGTGGGTGGTGGAGTGCAATAGCAATTTCTTTGATGATGGAAGACCCTGTCCGCCCCGGTGTGGGTGGGCGTGGTTTTCTCGATTGTTCGTAAGTAAGTGCTCTTGCTTGGCCTGTTTGTGGTCAAGTTTTCAAGGGCGCACGGTGGATGCCTTGGCATTGGGAGCCGAAGAAGGACGTGGGAATCTGCGATAAGCCTGGTGGAGTCGATAACCGGACGTTGAGGCCAGGATTTCCGAATGGGGAAACCCCGCACAGCGCGCGAGTGTCTGTGTGACCGGCAGCTGAACACATAGGCTGTCCGGGGGGAACGCGGGGAAGTGAAACATCTCAGTACCCGCAGGAAGAGAAAACAACAGTGATTCCGTGAGTAGTGGCGAGCGAAAGCGGATGGGGCTAAACCGGTCCATGTGTGATAGCCGGCGGGCGTTGCATGGCCGGGGTCGTGGGACCATCCATACCAGTTCTGCCGGGCTGGTGGGGCGAGGTGCGGGCGTATAGGCGAACCGGTTTGAAGGCCGGACCAGAGGGGGTGTGAGTCCCGTAGCCGTAATGCGTTCCGCCGTCCTGTGGTGGCATCCCAAGTAGTACGGGGCCCGAGAAATCCCGTGCGAATCCGCCAGGACCACCTGGTAAGCCTGAATACTACCCAATGACCGATAGCGGACAAGTACCGTGAGGGAAAGGTGAAAAGTACCCCGGGAGGGGAGTGAAACAGTACCTGAAACCGTGTGCCTACAATCCGTCGGAGCCTCCTTGTTGGGGTGACGGCGTGCCTTTTGAAGAATGAGCCTGCGAGTTAGTGCTGTGTCGCGAGGTTAACCCGTGTGGGGGAGCCGTAGCGAAAGCGAGTCTGAATAGGGCGATTCAGTGGCACGGTCTAGACCCGAAGCGGAGTGATCTACCCATGGCCAGGTTGAAGCGCGTGTAAGAGCGCGTGGAGGACCGAACCCACTTCAGTTGAAAATGGAGGGGATGAGCTGTGGGTAGGGGTGAAAGGCCAATCAAACTCCGTGATAGCTGGTTCTCCCCGAAATGCATTTAGGTGCAGCGTTGCGTGTTTCTTGCCGGAGGTAGAGCTACTGGATGGCCGATGGGCCCGACCAGGTTACTGACGTCAGCCAAACTCCGAATGCCGGTAAGTCAGAGCGCAGCAGTGAGACCGTGGGGGATAAGCTTCATGGTCGAGAGGGAAACAGCCCAGAACGCCGACTAAGGCCCCCAAGCGTGTGCTAAGTGGGAAAGGATGTGGAGTTGCCCAGACAACCAGGAGGTTGGCTTAGAAGCAGCCACCCTTGAAAGAGTGCGTAATAGCTCACTGGTCAAGTGATTCCGCGCCGACAATGTAGCGGGGCTCAAGCACACCGCCGAAGTCGCGTCATCCGGATACCAGGCAGGCCTTCGTGGTCCAGCCGTCCGGGTGGGTAGGGGAGCGTCGTGCCGGCAGTGAAGCCGCGGTGGAAACCAGTGGTGGAGCCGGCACGAGTGAGAATGCAGGCATGAGTAGCGAAAGACGGGTGGGAAACCCGTCCGCCGAATGATCAAGGGTTCCAGGGTCAAGCTAATCTGCCCTGGGTAAGTCGGGACCTAAGGCGAGGCCGACAGGCGTAGTCGATGGACAACGGGTTGATATTCCCGTACCGGTGAAGAACCGTCCCTACCGGACCGGCGATGCTAACCGCCCCAACCATCCACCGGGATCCCTTCGGGGCTCCCACCGGGTGGGCGGCGCGGGAACCGAGCCGGCGAGGTCAGCGTATTAACAGGTGTGACGCAGGAAGGTAGCCGGGCCAGGCAATGGAATCGACCTGGTCCAAGGGCGTAGGCCGGGGAATAGGCAAATCCGTTCCCCGTTACATGGCTCAGACCCGATAGGCGCCCACGTTGGTGGGTGATCCGGTGATCCTATGCTGCCAAGAAAAGCATCGGCGCGAGGTTCCAACCGCCCGTACCCCAAACCGACACAGGTGATCAGGTAGAGAATACCAAGGCGATCGAGAGAATCATGGTTAAGGAACTCGGCAAAATGCCCCCGTAACTTCGGGAGAAGGGGGGCCCCAACCCTGAGCACGCCACGCGTGTGTGAGGGGATCGGGGCCGCAGAGACCAGGGGGAAGCGACTGTTTACTAAAAACACAGGTCCGTGCGAAGTCGCAAGACGATGTATACGGACTGACTCCTGCCCGGTGCTGGAAGGTTAAGAGGACCGGTCAGCCGCAAGGCGAAGCCGGGAATTCAAGCCCCAGTAAACGGCGGTGGTAACTATAACCATCCTAAGGTAGCGAAATTCCTTGTCGGGTAAGTTCCGACCTGCACGAATGGAGTAACGACTTCCCCGCTGTCTCAACCATGAACTCGGCGAAATTGCACTACGAGTAAAGATGCTCGTTACGCGCAGCAGGACGGAAAGACCCCGAGACCTTTACTATAGTTTGGTATTGGTGTTCGGTGCGGCTTGTGTAGGATAGGTGGGAGACTGTGAAGCGGACACGCCAGTGGCCGTGGAGTCGTCGTTGAAATACCACTCTGGCCGTACCGGATTCCTAACTTCGGCCCATGATCTGGGTCAGGGACAGTGCCTGATGGGTAGTTTAACTGGGGCGGTTGCCTCCCAAAAAGTAACGGAGGCGCCCAAAGGTTCCCTCAGCCTGGTTGGCAATCAGGTGTCGAGTGTAAGTGCACAAGGGAGCTTGACTGTGAGAGCGACAGCTCGAGCAGGGACGAAAGTCGGGACTAGTGATCCGGCGGCACCTCGTGGAAGGGCCGTCGCTCAACGGATAAAAGGTACCTCGGGGATAACAGGCTGATCTTGCCCAAGAGTCCATATCGACGGCATGGTTTGGCACCTCGATGTCGGCTCGTCGCATCCTGGGGCTGGAGTAGGTCCCAAGGGTTGGGCTGTTCGCCCATTAAAGCGGTACGCGAGCTGGGTTTAGAACGTCGTGAGACAGTTCGGTCCCTATCCGCTGCGCGCGCAGGAAATTTGAGAAGGGCTGTCCTTAGTACGAGAGGACCGGGACGGACGAACCTCTGGTGTGTCAGTTGTACTGCCAAGTGCACCGCTGATTGGCTACGTTCGGATGGGATAACCGCTGAAAGCATCTAAGCGGGAAGCCCGCTTCAAGATGAGATTTCCATGCCACTAGATGGCGAGAGGCCCCCAGCCAGACCACTGGGTTGATAGGCGGGACGTGGAAGCGAGGACCAAAGACTCGTGAAGCCGACCCGTACTAATAGGCCGACAACTTACACCACAAACACCACACCACGTGTGTGGCAAGCATGCTGCGTCCACTATGCGGTACCGAAACAACAACCAGTTTCGCTACAATCAAATAGAACCACTGTCACGGAAACAACCACGTGACCCACAAGATTTCCCACCCCCACCACGGGGGTCGCGGAGCAAGGGTTACGGCGGTCATAGCGTGGGGGAAACGCCCGGTCCCATACCGAACCCGGAAGCTAAGACCCACAGCGCCGATGGTACTGCACTCGGGAGGGTGTGGGAGAGTAGGACACCGCCGGACACACATTCAGGCCAGGGCCCCAACCACACGGTTGGGGCCCTGACCCATTTAACCCACGACTACGCCGTGCCGCCGCGCCGGTAGGGTGAAGGGCATGGATTCATTGTTCTCCCACGCACCCCGCGGCGACGACGAACCGGCCGGAGACGACGCCGGCACCCCACCGGCGCGCCACCACGAGGTGCTCCTGCCGGTGGCTCCTGAGCAGGCGTTCGAGGGCTTCACGGAGTACCTGCACCTCTGGTGGCCCGTGGCCAGGTATTCCGCCTTTGGCAGCGGCACCCACCCGGCGTTCGAGGACGGAGTCGTCGCGGAGGAGGGCGAGGACGGCCGGCGGTACGTCTGGGCCACGGTCGAGGACTTCACGGTTCCCACGCGGCTGAGCCTGAGCTTCCAGATGGCGCTCGAGCAGCACCCGCCGAGCGCGCTCGTCCTCGCCTTCCAGGCGGAGGGCGACGGCTCGACCCGCATGGTCCTGGACCATGCCGGCTGGGCCGGGGGAGCCGCCGGATGGGAGCAGTACCGCAAGTACGACGGCTGGCCCGAGATCCTTGGCTACTACGCACGCTTTATGGGCGGGGGCGCGGTCGAATGATCGTCGAACGCCTCGAGGCGGCCCTTGACGCGGACCGCGTTGCCACCGATCCGGCGATCCTGGCCGTCTATAGCCACGACTACGGACACGTGTCCGCGCCGGCGACGCCGCTGGCCGTCGTCTTCGCCGAGACCGTCGGCGACGTCCAGTCGACCGTCCGGATCGCCGCCGAACTCGGCGTCTCCGTGATCGCGCGCGGCGCCGGCACGGGTGTCTCCGGGGGAGTGCACGCGACCGAGAACTGCATCGTCCTGTCCCTGGAACGGATGGACCGCATCCTGGACATCCGCCCGGAGGACGAGGTCGCCGTCGTGCAGCCCGGCGTCGTGAACGGCGCATTGAACGACGCCGTCGCCGGGCACGGCCTCATGTACGCCCCGGACCCCGCGAGCTACCGCCAGTCCACGATCGGCGGCAACGTCGCCACGAACGCCGGCGGGTTGCGCTGCGCCAAGTACGGCGTGACGCGGGAGTCCGTGCTGGGCCTCGAAGTGGTCCTCGCGAACGGCACGCTGATCCGGACGGGCCGCAACACCTTCAAGGGAGTGGCCGGCTACGACCTCACCGGGCTCTTCGTGGGTTCCGAGGGGACGCTGGGGATCGTCGTTTCGGTGACGGTCCGCCTGCGCTACCTCTCCGAGCAGCAGCGCAGCATCGCCGCCCTGTTCCCCGACGTCGACGCGGCCGCGGCCGGGGTCCTGGCGATCGCGCGGCACCGCGTCCAACCGGCCATCACGGAGATGCTTGACGCCGGGACCATGGCCGTGATCGACACGGTCCACGGGACGGACCTCGCGAGCCGCGGGGGAGCGCTGCTCCTGGTGCGCACCGACGGCCACGGCGCGCTCATCGAGGAGGAGCTGATCCGTGGAGCGCTGGCGGAGCTGGGCGCGGAGCTCAGCGCGCCGGGGGACGGGTTCGCCGCCCGGCTCATCGAGATGCGCCGCAACAGCCGCGGCGACGAGCAGGACGACGCCTACCGGGTCGGGGAAGACGTCGCCGTCCCGCGCTCGCAGCTCGTCGGCTACATCAAGGAGCTGCGCCGGATCGCCGAGCGCCACCAGGTCCTCCTGCGCGTCGTCGCGCACGCCGGCGACGGGAACCTGCACCCCACGTTCTGGGTCGATCCCGTGGAGGGCGAGGCCGGGATCGGCCGCTTGGACGACGCCCTGGACGCGTCGATCCGCGCGGCGCTCGCGGCCGGCGGGACCATCACGGGCGAACACGGTGTGGGGCAGTACAAGCGCCGCTGGCTGGGGTGGGAGCAGCAGCCGGAGGTCATGGAGCTGCAGCGCCGGGTCAAGGAGCTCTTCGACCCGCTGGGCATCCTCAATCCGGGCAAGGCGATCTAGGAGGAGCCCCTGTCGGGCTCCGGCCAAGTCCCGGAGGACGACGCCGGGGCCCGGGCCCCGTGGCCCGCGTCACCCGCCGCCGGGGTGCCGCGGGCCGTGGTCTTTCCGATTAGTGTTCTGGCCGTCGAACCGCTAAACTCGTTGAGGTTGATAACCCAACGGGGTGTGGCGCAGCTTGGTAGCGCGCGTCGTTCGGGACGACGAGGTCGCAGGTTCAAATCCTGTCACCCCGACCATCACCAGAGGCCGGTTCGAAGAGATTCGAACCGGCCTCTGCCGTGTCCCGCCCGTCCCGGGCAGCGCCCCGTGCGGGCTCCTGCGTCAGCGGTTCGCGGAGGTGCGGACCACCATCTTGCCCGTGTTGGCGCCCCGCATCATCTGCAGGAAGGCGTCGACGGCGTTCTCGATGCCGTCGACCACGGTCTCGTCGTAGGCGATCCGGCCCTCGGCGAGCCAGCCGGCGGCCCGGCGGTTGAACTCGGGGGCGTGCTGGAGGTATCCGCCGAGCGTGAACCCCTTCAGGGTCAGGCCGCGCGTGATGAGGTTCGCCATGTTCCGCGGTCCCGGCGCCGGCTCCGTGGTGTTGTAGGCGGAGATCGCCCCGCACAAGGCGGCGCGCCCGCCGTCGTTCATCCGGGCCAGCGCGGCCTCGAGGTGCTCGCCGCCGACGTTGTCGAAGTACACGTCCACTCCGCCGGGCGCGACCTCGGCCAAGCGCGTGCGCAGATCCCCGTCCTTGTAGTTGAACGCCGCGTCGTACCCGTACCTCCCGGTCAGGAGCCGCACCTTCTCCTCCGAACCGGCCGAGCCCACCACGCGGCCCGCGCCCAGCAGCCGGGCGAGCTGTCCGGCCATGCTGCCCACGGCGCCGGCGGCGCCGGAGACGAACACCGTGTCGCCCTCCTTGAGCCCTGCGATGGCCGTGAGCCCCACGTAGGCCGTCAGTCCCGTCATGCCGAGCGCCCCCAGATAGAGCGACGCCGGGACGCCCGGCGGCTCCGGCAGCACCCGGAAGCCCGTGGCGTCCTCCTGGGCGATGTCGCGCCAGCCGTACTGGTGCAGCACGAGCGCGCCCACGGGGTGCGCGTCCGAGCGGGACTCCACGACGCGCCCGACGGCCCCGCCGGTCATCGTCTCGCCGAGGCGGTAGGGAGGCGTGTAGCTCTTGACGTCGTTCATCCGGCCGCGCATGTAGGGATCGACCGAGATGAACTCGTTCTCGACGCGGACCTGCCCCTCCTGGGGCGGGCCGTACTCGACCCGGACCGTCGTGAAGTCCCCGGGCGTGGGCCAGCCCGAGGGGCGGGCGGCGAGCTGGATCTGGGTGCTGAGGGCGGTGGACATGCGGATTCCTTCCGATCGGAAAACAGGCTGAAGAGGCGACTAGTCGATACTGCGAGCAGTGGGTTGGGACGCCTGGCCCTGGAGGACCTTCGGGCCGGTTGGCGCGGAGCGCTGGCGGGCGGGCGCAGTGGCGTCAGAGGGCCAGGCCCAGGGCCAGGAGGACGACGGCGGCGAGCGGCGGCACGAGCTGCTTGAGCGCGGCCGACGCCTTGTCCGGCGACGAGACCAGCAGGACAAGGCCCGCGGCGGCCATGGACCCCGTGCCCGCGAAGACGAGCGCGGCTCCGACCGCCGTCGCGCCGAGCGCGATGGCTGCGATGCCGGTACCGGCCACGAGCGCGAGGAAGAGGTTGTAGAAGCCCTGGTTGAACGCCATGGGCTGCAGGATCCGCGCCTCCTCCTCGCTGCGCACGCCGAAGACCCGGCGCGTCGACGGGGCCGTCCAGCGGAGGGACTCGAGCACGAAGATGTACACGTGGATCAGCGCGGCGAGGCCGGCGGCGGCGAGTGCTGCAACGATCAAGGGGACCACGTCCTGTGTGAGGTGCCGGCGGGGCCGGACATGTTTTGAACTGACCAGTCCAATATATACTGGATCGGACAGTTCGGAAAAGAGCGGGGAGTGGGAGATGGGTCGCACGCAGTCATTCGACACCACAGAAGTGGTGCGCCGGTCGCGCGCGGTCTTCTGGGACCGCGGCTTCGAGGCGGCCTCGCTGCCCGAGCTGGAGGCGGCGACGGGGCTGAACCGCTCCAGCCTCTACCATGCGTTCGGCAGCAAGCGCGGCCTCTTCGATGCCGCCGTCCAGAGCTACCTCGACGACGTGATCCGCCCGCTTCTGCGCCCCCTGGTCGATCCTGACGCTGACCCCGGGGCCGTGGCCGTGTACTTCCGCCGGCTGGGCCGGGCGCTGGACGATCCGGACTCGATCGCGCACGGGAGCGGCTGCCTCCTGGTCAACGCGGCCACGGCGCCGATCGGGCGGGACGCGGAGGTCCGGGGCGTCGTCGCCGGCTACCGCCGCGAACTCGCCGCGGCGCTCCGCTCCGGCGTCGCGGCCCGGTGGCCGGACCGCCCGGAGGAGGAATTGACGAGGACGGCCGGCCTCCTCGCCGCGCTCAACGCGAACGCCCTCCTGATGGCGCGCATCGATCCGGAGGCGGCGCAGGCCGCGATCGGGCTGGCGCTCGATCTGCTGGCGCAGGACGGCGGGGGCGAGCCGCACGGGTCCGCGGCCTAGAAGCAGCCCGTGCTCAGGCCGGCGGGGAGGTGGAGGAACGCGCCACGAACTCGGTCGGGAAGAACCCCACGGTGGGATCCCGCTCCAGCTCCGTCCCGCCCAGCAGCGCGAGGGCCTTGGCCACCGCCGAGGCCCCCTGCCGGGCGGCGTTCTGGGCGATGGTCGTCAGCCCGAACAGCTCGCCCAGCTCGTGGCCGTCGATGCCCACCACGGACAGGTCCCCGGGCACGTCCAGGCCCAGGTCGCGGGCCGCGAGGATGGCGCCGAAGGCCATCTCATCCGAGGCGCACACGAACGCGGTGGGCCGGTGCCGCGGGTTCGCGAGGATGTTGCGGACCTTCTGGTAGGCGCCCTGCGTCGTGAAGTCGGCGTTCACGATCCATTCGCGCCGCACCGGCAGCTCCGCCTGGTCCATGGCGTACTCGTAGCCGTCCTCGCGGGCGGAACCGAGCTTGAAGTCGACCTCGAACTCCTCGGTCCCGCCGAGGAACGCGATGTCCCGGTGGCCCAGGCTGATCAGGTGCTCCGCGGCGAGCGCGGCGATGTTGAAGTCGTCGACGCGGATCGTGGCGATGCCCGGGATCAGGCCGCCGATCGCCACGACGGGCTTGCCCACCGAGTCGAGCTGCTGGACCTCCTGCGGGCTCAGCTTCAGGGTCAGCGTGATCACGGCGTCGAGCCGCTTGCGCAGCAGGAGCTCGGAGAAGACGGACTGCCGGTGACGGTCCTGCCCGCTCGTGTTGTAGAGCGTCAGGTCGTAGCCGGCGTCGATCAGCGCGCTCGCGGCGCCCTCGAGCACCGTCGAGAAGTACCAGCGGGCCACGCTCGGCACCACGAGGCCGATGTTCCGGCTGCGCCCCGAGGCGAGCGAGGAGGCGTTGTAGGAGACGACGTAGCCGAGCTCCTCGGCCGCCCTCCGGACCTTCTCCCGGCTCGCCTCCGAGACCTTTCCGTGCCCGCTCAGGGCGCGCGACACCGTGGCCACGGAGACCCCGGCGGCCAGGGCGACGTCCTTGATGCTGGCCACGGCGTTCCCTAGCCTTCCGCGCCCGGGCCGGCGTCCGGCGTAGTCCGTGTCACCGGGCCGGCGCCCTGGGGCCCGTCGGGCGAGCCCACGCTTCGGGAGTGGGCCGTGCCTCCGGGCAGCCGCAGCCACACGGCCGCGTCGGGGGCGAGGAACGCCGCCTGGCCGCGGACCTCGACGGAGCCCGGGAAGCTCTCGAGGAGCACGTCCGCGCCCGCCGGCAGCGCGGCGGCTTCCGCGCCCGCGTTGAGGACGACGCCGATGCCCCCGTTCGCGTACGCGACGAGGCCGGACGCCGGGGTACTGGGCGCCGTGCTGTCGGCCGCCGTGGTCCCGGACGCCGGGGCGCCGGAGTCCGCGGCGGCCGCGGAACCGGGCCCATCGAGCCAGGCGAGCGAGCCGAGCCCCAGGTCCTCCGCGCGGCGCAAGGCCAGGGCGGCGCGGTAGAACTCGAGGGTCGAGCCGGGCGCCCCGTCCTGCGCGTCGCGGGCGTACCGGGCCCACGAGCCGGGCTGGGGCAGCCAGGACGCGCCGGCGTCGGAGAAGCCGAAGGCCCCGCCGGCGGTGGTCCACGGCAGGGGCACGCGGCAGCCGTCGCGGCCCGTCCGCTGCCCGCCCGTGCGGTGGAAGGTCGGGTCCTGACGGAACTCGTGCGGCAGCAGGGTGTGGTCCGGCAGCCCGAGCTCCTCGCCCTGGTACAGGTACACCCCGCCGGGCAGGCCCAGCGTAAAGAGGGTCGCGGCGCGGGCCCGGCGCAGGCCCAGGTCCTCATCCGGCTGGGGATCGTCCGGGCCGAGCCCGTCGCCGACCCGGGTCTCGACGCCGACGGTCCCGAAGCGCGTGGTGTGGCGGGCGACGTCGTGGTTGGACAGGACCCACGTGGTCGGCGCCCCCACGGCGTCGAACGCGCGCAGGGAGCGCTCCGTCACGGCCTTGAGCGCGGCGGCGTCCCAGCCGGTGCCGAGGTAGGGGAAGTTGAACGCCTGGTGCATCTCGTCCGGGCGCACCCAGTCCGCCATGGCCTCCACGGGGTGCACGTTGGCCTCCGCGCAGAGGATCCGCTCCCCGGGGTATTCCTCGAGGACCTCGCGCCAGCGGCGGAACACCGCGTGCACGCCCTCGCGGCCGAACATCGGGGCGTCCGCGAACGGGTAGCCCTCCACGGGGTAGCCGTCCGGGCTGCCGCCCCAGTCCGGCAGTCCGGGTTCCTTCACGAGCGCGTGGGCCACGTCCACGCGGAAGCCGCCGGCGCCGCGGTCCAGCCAGAACCGCAGGATCCGCTCGAACTCCGCGTGGACCGCCGGGTTGTCCCAGTTGAAGTCCGGCTGGCTAGAGTCGAAGAGGTGCAGGTACCACTGGCCGGGCGCGCCGTCCGCGCCGGCCGTCCGGGTCCAGGCGCTGCCGCCGAAGTGGGACTGCCAGTTGTTCGGCGGCGCGGACCCGTCCGGGCCCGATCCGTCGCGGAAGACGAACAGCTCCCGCTCCGGCGCGCCGGGCGCTGCGGCGAGCGCCGCCTGGAAAAGGGCGTGCTGGTCCGAGCAGTGGTTGGGGACCAGGTCCACGATGATCCGCACGCCGAGCGCGTCGGCCCGGGCGATGAGCGCGTCGAAGTCGGCGAGCGTGCCGAAGAGCGGGTCGACGTCGCAGTAGTCGGAGACGTCGTATCCGGCGTCGCGCTGCGGGGAGCGGAAGAACGGGGAGAGCCAGACGGCGTCGACGCCGAGACCGGCGAGGTGGTGCAGTTCGCGGGTGATCCCCGGGAGGTCTCCGATCCCGTTGCCCGTGGTGTCGCGGAAGGAGCGCGGATACACCTGGTAGATGACGGCCCGGCGCCACCACTCGGACGTGCCCGAGGGCACGTGCAGGAGCGGACCGGGGGTGGCGGAGCCGGCAGGGGCGGCCAGGCCGCAGGAGGAAGACATGTTCCTCATCCTAGCCGCGGTCCTCGCCGAACTGAAAGCGGTTACATCGTGGCGTCGCCAGTCACATGAATCGCCTGGAGCCCTGCGGCATCAAGCGATTTCAGGGTGCCAAACTGACCTGACGTGGGGTGTTCAGGATGGTCTGGACACACTGGGTGCAAACGCTTACACTAGTGGCATACATCACACAGGGCCCTTCCGGGACCGGTCCGCCTGCGATCCGCAGGTCGCCGCCGGACGGGCCCGACCCGAGAAAGGCCTCACCCATGCAGGTGCGTTCCACCGGCAACGGCGCTGTGACCCGCCGTGCCTTCACCCTCGGTGCCTTCGGCACCACCGCGGCCATGATGCTCGCCGCGTGCGGCTCCGGCACGGGGACCACGGCCCCCACGACCTCCGCCGCCGCGGGATCCTCCTCCGCCCCGGCCGCGTCGACCACCACGCTCACGCTGTGGACCGACGCCGAGCGCTCGCCGGCGCTGAAGGAGATCACCGAGAAGTTCAAGACCGAGAAGGGCATCGAGGTGCGCCTCGTGGTCAAGGACTTCGCCGCCGTGCGCGACGACTTCATCACACAGGCCCCCACGGGCAAGGGCCCGGACATCCTCATCGGCCCGCACGACTGGCTGGGCACGCTCGTCCAGAACGGCGTCGTCGCCCCCGTCCAGCTCGGAGACAAGGCCGGCCTGTTCGCCGAGTCCTCGATCCAGGCCATGACCTACAACGGCCAGGTCTACGGCCTGCCCTACGCCATCGAGAACGTCGCCCTGATCCGCAACACCGACCTCGTCGCCGAGGCCCATGCGGACTTCGCCGACGTCGTCGCCGCGGGCCAGAAGGCCGTCGCCGACGGCAAGGCCGAGTTCCCCTTCCTCGTGGGCCTGGATCCCAAGCAGGCGGATCCTTACCACATGTACCCGCTGCAGACGTCCTTCGGGGCCCCCGTCTTCGAGCAGGCCGCGGACGGCTCCTACGACGCCTCCAAGCTGGCCATGAACAACGAGGGCGGCAAGAAGTTCGCCCAGTTCCTCGCCGACATGGGCGACGGCGGCGAGAAGGTCTTCCGCTCCGCCATCACGGGCGACATCGCCAAGGAGAAGTTCCTCGCCGGCGAGTCCCCCTACTACCTGACGGGCCCGTGGAACGTGCCGCCGATCGCCGAGAAGGGCATCAAGTTCGCCGTCGACCCGCTGCCGTCGGCCGGCGGCGAGGACGCCCAGCCGTTCATCGGCGTCAACGGCTTCTTCATCTCCGCCAAGAGCGAGAACACCCTCGCCGCGACGGAGTTCGTCGTGAACTACCTGAGCCTCGAGGAGGCCCAGGACGCGCTGTTCGAGCAGGGCGGACGCCCGCCGGCACTGACCGCGTCCTTCGACAAGGCGGCCTCCGACGAGGTCGTCAAGGCGTTCGGCGAGATCGGCGCCAACGGCGTCCCGATGCCGGCCGTCCCCGAGATGGGCGCCGTCTGGGCGGACTGGGGCGGCGCGCAGCTGAGCCTCATCAAGGGCCAGGAATCGGATCCGGCCGCGGCCTGGGAGAAGATGGCCGCCAACATCGAGGCCAAGATCTAGCACCACGCGCTTCCTCCGGGCGGGCCGCCGGCCCGCCCGGAGGGCAGCGTGCCCGGCCGGGCGCCGTCCGGCGTCGTCCGCGGCCCCGGGCAGCCCACCCCCTCGACGCGCAGAAAGTCCCGTAACCCATGGCAGCGACAGGCACCGCCACCCGGCCTCCGGCCCCCGCACCCCGACCCGCGCCGAAGCGCCGCACCCCGCGCGGACCCGACTCCGTCGTCGGAATCCTCGCCAAGATCGTTCTGCTCGGCCTCGTCGACGCCATCGCGGTGTTCGTGCTGTTCCAGCTGGCCGTCGCCGGCGAATGGCTCGTGTTCGGCATCAGCCTCGCGGTGACCCTCGTGGTCAACTGGATCTACCTGCGCCGCGGCGGCCTGCCCGCCAAGTACCTGGCGCCCGGCATCTTCTTCCTCCTGGTCTTCCAGGTGTTCGTCATGGTGTTCTCCACCTACATCGCGTTCACCAACTACGGCGACGGGCACAACTCCTCCAAGGAGGACGCCATCGCCTCCATCCAGCTCTCGGCGCAGGAGCGCGTCCCGGACTCGCCGCAATACGCGGCGAGCGTGCTGGACCGCGACGGGGAGCTGTTCCTCCTGGTCACCGACCCCGAGGGCAACGTCCGGCTCGGCGGGAACGAGCAGCCCCTCGAGGAGGCCGTACCCAACGCGACCGGGCCAACGGGCGCCGCGACCGGCGTCGACGGCTACACGACCCTGCAGTTCGCCGAGCTCCTGCAGCGCCAGCAGGAGATGTCCACCCTCTCCGTGCCCTTCAGCGACGACCCGGAGGACGGCTCGCTGCGCACCCCCGACGGCTCCACCGCGTTCGTCTTCAAGCCCAAGCTCTCCTACGACTCCGCCACGGACTCCTTCACGGACACCGTCACGGGCGTCGTCTACACCGACTCGGGCGAGGGCACCTTCGCCGCGCCCGACGGCTCAGAACTGTCCACGGGCTGGAAGATCAACGTCGGCTTCGAGAACTTCGTCCGCGCCTTCACCGACCCGAACCTGCAGGGCCCGCTCTTCCAGGTGGTGCTGTGGACGTTCGGCTTCGCCGTCCTGTCCGTCCTGACGACGTTCGCGCTCGGCCTCTTCCTGGCGATCGCGTTCAACCGGGCCGACCTCAAGGGCAAGCGCATCTACCGCGTCCTGATGATCCTGCCCTACGCGTTCCCCGCGTTCCTCTCCGGCCTGGTCTGGTCCGGCCTGCTCAATCCCGAGTTCGGCTTCATCAACAACGCACTGCTCGGCGGCGCGGCGATCCCGTGGCTGACCGACCCGTGGCTCGCCAAGTTCTCCGTGCTGCTTGTGAACCTCTGGCTCGGCTACCCCTACATGTTCCTCGTCTGCACCGGCGCGCTGCAGTCCCTGCCGGAAGAGGTGGACGAGGCCGCCCGCATGGACGGGGCCGGCCCGTGGACCGTCTTCCGCGCCATCAAGCTGCCGCTCCTGCTCGTCTCCCTGGCGCCCCTGCTCATCTCGAGCTTCGCGTTCAACTTCAACAACTTCAACGTCATCTACATGCTGACCGGCGGTGGCCCGCGCTTCGCCGACACGACGTTCGACATCGGCGCGACCGACATCCTGATCACCATGGTCTACAAGGTCGCGTTCGGCACCGGCACGGGCCGCGACTACGGCCTCGCGAGCGCCCTGGCGATCATCATCTTCGTCATCGTCGCGACCGTGTCCGCGATCAGCTTCCGCAAGACCCGCGCCCTGGAGGAGATCAACTGATGAGCACCACGACGCATCCCTCCACCCGCTCCGTCCCGCCCGCCGCGCCCCGCCTGCGCGCCGACGGCCAGCCGCGGATGGGCTTCGGCCGCTGGTTCCGCGAGAAGGGTTGGCGCCACCTCGTGGCCGTCCTCGCGACGCTCTTCTCGATCTTCCCGCTGCTCTACGTGCTCTCCGCCGCGCTGAACCCCACGGGCACCATGGCCGGGTCCGCGACCCTGTTCACCTCCATCGGGACGGGCAACTTCGAGGAGCTCTTCGCCAACCAGGAGCGCCCGTTCGCCAAGTGGTTCATGAACACCCTCGTCATCGGCATCACGACGAGCGCCCTGACCGTGTTCCTCGGCGCCCTGGCCGCCTACGCGTTCTCCCGCATGCGCTTCGCCGGCCGCCGCGTGGGGCTGCTCTCGCTCCTGCTGCTGCAGATGTTCCCGCAGCTGCTGACCGTCGTCGCGATCTTCCTGCTCCTGAACTACCTCGGCGACATCATCCCGGCGATCGGCCTGGGCAGCCAGCTCGGCCTCATCATGGTCTACCTCGGCGGCGCGCTCGGCGTGAACACCTACCTCATGTACGGGTTCTTCAACACCGTGCCGCAGTCGCTCGACGAGTCGGCCCGCATCGACGGCGCAAGCCATGTGCAGGTGTTCTTCCGGATCATCCTGCCCCTCGTGACGCCGATCCTCGCCGTCGTCGGCCTCTTGGCGTTCATCGGGATCTCGAGCGAGTTCGTGATCGCCTCCGTGGTGCTCACCGACCCCGACTCGCAGACCCTCGCCGTGGGCCTCTACTCCTACGTGGCCCAGCAGCGCAGCGAGAACTGGGGCGTGTTCGCCGCCGGCGCCGTGCTCGCGGCGATCCCGGTCATGGCCCTGTTCCTGTTCCTGCAGCGCTACATCACCTCCGGCCTGACCGCCGGCGGCGTCAAGGGATAGGCGGGCCGCGTCGCGGAACGTCACGCGGGTCACGGCCCGCACCGCCCGGCCGGGCTAGGATCGGCCTCGAGGGCACCGGGGCGCATCCCGGTCCCGGGCCGGGGGAGCCACCACAGATGGGGGATAACGCAGTGAACACGCAGCCACACCACGACGGTTCGGTCCTGTACGTCGACGATCCCGCGCCGGGCCTCGGCGACATCGTCGGCGTCCGCCTGCGGATCCCGGCGGGCTTCGGCCCCGTCGAGGGGGTGTGGCTGCGCAGCGTGCGGGACGCCGAGCCCCATTACGACGCCGCCGTCCGCCTCGGCGCGCACCCCGCCTCCGCCGCGGGGCACCCGGGGGCGGACGGGCGGGAGCCGGGCCCCGGCGTCGTACCCTCCGTTCCCGAGGACGGCTGGGAGTGGTGGCAGGCCCCCCTGACGATCGTCAACCCCGTGCAGAACTACCGCTGGCTCGTCCGTTCCGAGGGGCGCAACCACTGGATCAACGCGGCCGGCCACTCCACGCGCGACGTCCCGGACGTGCGCGACTTCCGGATCGGGACGCACGGCGCGCCCGCCGAGTGGGTGCGGCGCTCGGTCATGTACCAGGTGTTCCCGGACCGCTTCGCGCGCTCGGAGCAGGCCGACGCGCACCCCGTGCCCGAGTGGGCCCTCGCGTGCGACTGGAACACGACGCCCGTCATCGGCCAGGGGCCCCAGACGCCCTACCAGTTCTACGGCGGCGACCTGCCCGGCCTGCGCTCCAAGCTGGACCACATCGAGGCCCTCGGCGCCACGGTCGTGTACCTGACGCCGATGTTCCCGGCCCGCTCCAACCACCGCTACGACGCCTCCGACTTCTCCGGCGTGGACCCCCTGCTCGGCGGGGACGCGGAGTTCGTCAAGCTCATCCGGGAGATCCACGCCCGCGGGCTCAAGGTCATCGGCGACCTCACCACGAACCACTCCGGCGACGCCCACGAGTGGTTCCGCAACTCCCACCGCAACCCGGGCGCCCCGGAGTCCGAGTACTACTACTACGGGGAGGGCAACGAGGACTACGTCGCCTGGCTCGGCGTGGACTCGCTGCCCAAGTTCAACTGGAACTCGGAGGGGCTCCGGCGGCGGTTCGTGCTCGACGACGACTCGATGGCCGCGCGCTGGCTCAAGCCCCCGTTCAACCTCGACGGCTGGCGGATCGACGTGGGCAACATGACCGGGCGCATGGGCGCCGACGACCTGAACCACGAGGTCGCGGCCCTGCTGCGCGCGCGGATCCACGAGATCAAGCCCGACGCCATGCTGCTCGCCGAGTCGACGTCCGACGCCTCCGCCGATTTCCAGGGCGACACGTGGCAGGGTGCCATGACGTACACGAACTTCACGCGGCCGCTGTGGCAGTGGCTCGCGAGCGGCGAGGCGCCCGAGGGCTCCGACGGCGTGCGCCGGCCGTGGTACTTCGGGCTGCCCCAGGCCGGGCCGGACCGGATCGAGGCCGAGGACTTCCTCGCGACGCACCTGGACTTCGCCGCGGGCTTCCCGTGGACCGTGCGCCAGTGCAACATGAACGCGATCGACACGCACGACACCGCGCGGGCCGCGTCCGCCATGGTCCCGGGAGGCCAGGGCGTCGGCGTCTTCCTGCAGTTCACGCTGCCCGGGATCCCCATGGTGTTCATGGGCGACGAGTTCGGGCTCAAGGGATTCAACGGCGAGGACTCGCGGACGCCGATGCCGTGGGACGACCCCGCGCGCGTCCTCGAGGACCTGCGTCCCCTCTACGCGGACCTGGCCGGGCTGCGCAGCGGGCACCCCGCGCTCGTCGACGGCGGGATCCGCTGGGTCCACGCCGAGGGCGACGTCCTGGCCTTCGTGCGCGAGCACGCCGGAGGCTCGGTGCTCGTGGTGGCGGCGCGCGCCCCGTTCAGCGGGGTCGAGCTGCCGCTGGGCCTCGTCGGGCGGCCGGCGGGCGTCGATCCCGCGGGCCCGGACGCCGCGGCCCTCGCGCCGCTGGTCCACGTCGGCGGGGGGATCCACGCCGCGGTGCGCGGCGACGTCCTGGTGCTCGAGGGCAGCGGTCCGGCGGCCGCGGCGTACGCCCTCGACGGCATCCAGGCCCCCGCCCCCTGACCCCTCGCAGCCCCCAGCGCACTTTTAGCTTCAAGTTCCCGCGTTATGCCTGGTCAGCGCGATTGAGGCCGGGCTAAACCGCGCAGGACGGCCAAAAGGTGCGCTGGGTCGGGGCGGGCACGACGGCGGGGCGCTGGGTCGGGGCAGGCACGACGGCGATGCGCTGGGTCGGGCGGAGGCGACGGCGGCCGGGGCCTCAGTCCTCGGACGGGCGCAGGTCGACGACGTCGAGCACCTCGGTCGGTGGGTTGAGCATGATCGCGGCCTCGTCGCGCCGGTGCCGCAAGTGGTTCTCGATGTAGGAGGACACGGCGTCCTTCATGGGCACGTTCTTCCCGCCCTGCTCCGAGATGTACCAGCGGTGCTCCAGGACCTCGTGGACGATCTGCGCCGGCTCGAGCTTGCCGTGCAGCTCCTTGGGGATCGAGCCCGTGATGAACTCGAAGACGTCCTGCACCCAGATCGCGGCGGCCAGCTCCTCGTCCTTTTCCGGGTGCCGGCGCGCACGGAACGCGTCGATGTCGTTGAGCATCCGCCGCGCCTGCCATTCCTCGACGTCGAGCCCGGTGAGCCGGATGAGGCGGCGCTGGTGGTGCCCCGCGTCGACGACCTTCGGCTGGATCTGCAGCTGGCCGCCGTCGGGCGTCGTGCGCAGGGAGATCTCGTCGACGTCGAAGCCGAGGGCGTTGAGCCGCCGGATCCTCTCGTCCACGCGCCAGCGCTCGCCGGGGTCGAAGTCCTCCTGCTGGGTCAGTTCCGTCCACAGCCCACGGTAGCTGTCCATGATCTGCTCGCTCGTGGCCAGCGGGTCCACGGTGTCCTCGATGAGCCCGGCCTCCATGAGGTCCATGAGCTCCCCGGCGATGTTCACGCGCGCGATCTCGAGGTCGTACTCGCGCTGGCCCATGGACAGCTCCGGGTACAGCTCTCCCGTCTCGGCGTCGACGAGGTAGGCGGCGAAGGCCTCCGCGTCGCGGCGGAAGAGCGTGTTGGACAGCGAGACGTCGCCCCAGTAGAAGCCGGCGAGGTGCAGTCGGACCAGCAGGAGGGCCTGCGCGTCGATGAGCCGGGTCAGGGTCGAGCGTCGCAGCTTCTGCGAGAAGAGGGCGCGGTAGGGCAGGGAGTACTTCAGGTGCCGGGTAACGAGCACGGGGTCCAGTTCGCTGCCGTCGGGCGCGGTCCGTCCCGAGATGACGGCGACGGGCTCGACGCAGGGCACGCCGAGCCGGTTGAGCTTGCGCAGCATGTGGTACTCGTGCCGGGCGACGTGTTCGCCGGTCTCCTTGACGGCGATCACGGAGTCGCCGAGCAGGGCGAAGCGGACGATGTGCCGGGAGATGCCGCGGGGCAGCGCCGCCAGGTTGCGGGCGGGCCAGTCCTCGAGCCGGATGTGCCACGGCAGGTCGAGCAGGGCCGGATCGGAGGTTGCGGCGGTGATGTTCAGCGAGCCGGTCAGCCCGGTCGGCGGCTCCTCGACGACGCGCTCGCGGGGGAGCTTGCCGCGCTGGGCGTAGTCGGTGGGCTCGTTGTGCCAGGTGGCCTTGTGGCGGGTCATGGATCCAATGCTCCCTCATGGCGGCTGCTGCGCCCAGTACGACGGCGGCGGCCCCGCCTCCCGCTCGGGGGAGGCGCGGCCGCCGTCGGCTGCGGGTCAGGGCCGGCGGCCCTGTCGGTGTGGTGGTGCGCTACTCGGCCGGCGCCGGCTCTTCATCGACGAGCGCCTCGACGTCGGACAGCGAGGCCTGCGGGGTGCCGGCCGGGGACTCGTCGCCGAGGCGCAGGCCCGTCTGCGTGTCGAACAGGTGCACGTGGCCCGGGGTCGGGGTGACGTAGATGGTCTCGCCCTTGAACGGGGGCTTGCGGCCGTCGACGCGCACCACGATGTTGTGCTCGGTGCCGTCCAGGGTCGTGTGCCCGTAGACGTAGGCGTCGGCGCCGAGCTCCTCGACGACGTCGACCTCGACCGGCAGGCCCTCCCCGGACACGTCGAGGTCCTCGGGGCGGACGCCCAGGGTGACGGTCTTGCCGTGCGCCGAGGCGAGCGTGGACTGCTCCACCGGGTACACGGTGCCGCCGAACTGCACGCCGCCGGAGACCAGCGGAAGCTCGAGCAGGTTCATGGCGGGGGAGCCGATGAAGCCGGCGACGAAGACGTTCGCGGGGCGGTCGTAGAGGTTGCGCGGGGTGTCGACCTGCTGCAGGAGGCCGTCCTTGAGGACCGCGACGCGGTCGCCCATGGTCATGGCCTCGACCTGGTCGTGGGTGACGTAGACGGTCGTGACGCCGAGGCGGCGGGTCAGCGAGGCGATCTGGGTGCGGGTCTGCACGCGCAGCTTGGCGTCGAGGTTGGACAGCGGCTCGTCCATGAGGAAGACCTGCGGGGAGCGGACGATCGCGCGGCCCATGGCGACGCGCTGGCGCTGGCCGCCGGAGAGGGCCTTGGGCTTGCGGTCCAGGTACTGCTCGAGGTCGAGGAGCTTGGCGGCCTCCTCGACGCGGCGGCGGCGCTCGTCCTTGTCGACGCCGGCGATCTTCAGGGCGAAGCCCATGTTGTCCGCGACGGACATGTGCGGGTAGAGGGCGTAGTTCTGGAAGACCATCGCGATGTCGCGGTCCTTCGGCGGGACGTCCGTGACGTCGCGGTCGCCGATGAGGATGCGGCCGGAGTTGACGTCCTCGAGCCCGGCGAGCATCCGCAGGGAGGTGGACTTGCCGCAGCCGGAGGGGCCGACGAGGACGAGGAACTCTCCGTCCTGGATGTCCAGGTTCAGCGCGTCGACGGCCGGCTTCTGGGTGCCGGGGTAGAGGCGGGTTGCATTGTCAAAAGTGACAGAGGCCATGAATGATCAATCCCTTCACGGGCAGGTACGTGCCCGACGGTCCGTTGTGAATGGTGTCACAATCTTCGCACACGAAGGACCGTTTGGAGAAGGGCCGGGACGTCCCCGGTTCCGTCGAGCCGGAATCGGGCCGCCGTCTCGCCCGATCCGATCTTCACGCCGACGTCGCCGGGCCGCAGGACCTCGAACGCGCGCTCGTCGGTGACGTCGTCCCCCGCGAAGAGGACGGCGTCGGCCCCGGCGAGCTGTCGCAGCCACTCCAGGCCGGCGCCCTTGGTGGCGTGGATGACGGAGGATTCGAGCACGGCCTTGCCGTCGGTCAGCACGACCCCGTCGAGCTCCTCGAGCGCGGTCCGCCCCTCGGCGAGGGCCGCTGCGGCGACCGCGGGTGCGCACGTGCGGACGTGGAGTACGACGCCGGCCGGCTTGGCTTCCAGCGCGGCCCCGGGGTGGCGCGCGGCGACTTCCCCGAGCCGGGCGCGGACCTCGCGGAGCAGCTCGTGCTGACCGTCGGAGAGCTCGAGTCCGCCGCCGTCGGCCCCGTACGAGTCGGGCGCCCAGCGCTGCCCCCCGTGGCTGCCGACGAGCAGGACCGCCGGGCCGGGGGAGGCCGCGTGGCGCAGGCTCGCGAGGTCGCGTCCGGACAGCAGCGCCGCCGTCGTCCCCGGGGCCCCGGCCAGCTCCTCGAGCGCCGCCGCCGCGGCCGGGAGGGCCCGCGCGTCCTCGGGGCGGTCCACGAACGGGGCCATGGTGCCGTCGAAATCCATGGCCACGAGCAGGTGGGTGACGTCGCCGAGGCGCTCGATGGCCTGGGCGAGATCCGCGGGCAGCGTCATCACTCGCCCCCGCCCGCGAGGGAGTCGAGGAACGTGCGTTGCCAGCGGTCGACGTCGTTCGCGACGATCTGTCGGCGCATGATCCGCATGCGGCGGGCCGATTCCGCCTTCGGCATCCGCACGGCCTCCATGATCGCGGCCTTGAGCCGGTCGATGTCGTGCGGATTGACCACGATGGCGTGCTTGAGCTGGTCCGCGGCGCCGGCGAACTCGGAGAGGACCAGGGCACCGCGGTTGTCGGCGTGGGCCGCCACGTACTCCTTGGCCACGAGGTTCATGCCGTCGCGCAGGGCCGTGACGAGCATGACGTCGGCGGCCAGGTACAGGGCGACCATCTCCTCGATCGGGTAGCTGTGGTGGAGGTAGCGGACCGCGGTGTGGCTCATCGTGTCGTACTCGCCGTTGATGCCGCCGACGGTGCGCTCGACCTCCTCGCGCAGGGCGATGTAGTGGTCCACGCGCTCCCGCGAGGGGCTCGCGACCTGGACGAGCGTGGCCTCGCCGACCGCGAGGTCGCCGTCGGCCAACAGCTCGCCATAGGCCTTGATGCGGTGCCGGATGCCCTTGGTGTAGTCGAGGCGGTCGACGCCCAGCAGGATCGTCTCCGGGTTCCCGAGCTCGGTCCGGATCTCCCGTGAACGCGCCTGGACGGCCGGGTCCTCGGCGAGCCGGGCGATCTGCGAGGAGTCGATCGAGATCGGGTGCGCCTCGGCCCGGGCCGTCCGGCGCGGGGTGCCGTCCTCGTCCTGGACGTGGATGGTCTGGGACTTCACGGTGTAGCCGACGTAGCGGCGCACGCAGCGCAGGAAGTTGTTGGCGTCGGACTGGCGCTGGAAGCCGATCAGGTCCGCGCCGAGCAGGCCATCGAGGACCTGGCGCCGCCACGGCAGCTGGGCGAAGATCTCGAGCGGCGGGAAGGGGATGTGGTTGAAGAAGCCGATCTTCAGGTCGGGGCGGTCCGCGCGGAGCATCTGGGGCACGAGCTGCAGCTGGTAGTCCTGGACCCAGACCGTGGCGCCCTCCTCGGCCGTCGCCGCGGTCGCGTCGGCGAAGCGCCGGTTGACCTCGCGGTAGCGGTCCCACCACGTGCGGTGGAACTCCGGAGCGGCGATGACGTCGTGGTAGAGCGGCCACAGGGTCGAGTTGGAGAAGCCCTCGTAGTAGAGCTGGACGTCGTCATGGGAGAGCGGCACGGGGACCAGGTGCATGCCGGCCTCGTCGAAGGGCTCGAGCTCCTCGTCGGGCGCGCCGTGCCAGCCGACCCACGCGCCGTCGGCGCTCGCCATGACCGGGGCCAGGGCCGTCACGAGCCCGCCGGGGGACCGCTTCCACTCGCCGCCGTCCCCGCCGGGGGCGACCCGGTCGACCGGGAGCCGGTTGGCGACCACGACGAAGTCGTAGCCGCCGGGTGCGGGGCTCGTGGATGGGGCGGATTCCTTGCGTGGCACCGGTGCCTCCTGGAGTGAACGGACCTACCTCTGTGATCCCGAGCCTATTACGTATCCACCGGCCACGCCCGGCGCCGCGGTCCGGACGCTGGACTAAGCTGGCACGAGGACAACCGCGGAACGCGACACAGTAAGGACCACCACCCATGGCAGCGAATGGACCCCGGCCGACCAAGGTGCAGCGGACGGCCGATGCGCGCGAGCAGGCCCGCAGGATGGCCGAGCAGCGGGCCGCCTCCGAGAAGCGCAAGTCCCTCCTGGTCAAGCTCGGCGTCGTCGCGGCCGTCGTCGTCATCATCGCGATCGTCGCCGCGATCGTGATCCAGAACCGCGTCAACGAGGTCGCCGACTCCGGCCCGATCCCGGCCGGCGGCAACGAGCACGGCGGCATCACGCTGGTCTCCGACACGGCCGTCGCGGACACCGCCGGGGGCACCGCGGACACCACGGCGCTGCCCCCGCTGCCGGACGAGCAGGGCGCACCGGATCCGTCCGGGCTCGATGCCGACGCGGATCCGACGCAGATCGTGCTCTACGTGGACGTCAATTGCGTCCACTGCGCCGACTTCGAGGGCGCCTTCGGCGAGCAGCTGAAGACCTGGGCGGCCTCCGGCGAGGCGACCGTCGAGTACCGCAACGTCGCCTTCCTGGACCGCAGCTCGCCCACGAACTACTCCTCGCGCGGCGCGAACGCCCTGGCCTGCGTCGCCCAGGAGGCGCCGGCGTCGTACTTCTCCTTCGCCCAGGCCGTGTTCGCCCACCACAGCGAGGGGGAGATGAGCAACAACGAGCTCACCCAGCTCGCGCGGGACAACGGGGCCGAGATCGAGTCCTGCGTCAAGGACGGCACCTTCCGCCCGTTCGTCGCCCAGACCACGCACCTGGCGCAGGTCGAGCAGATCCCCGGCACCCCGAGCGTGTGGGTCGCCGGCCAGGTCTGGGACCCCAACGCCGAGCCCGACTTCCAGGCCTGGGCGCAGGGCCTGATCGACGGCTAGCCGCCGCCGCACCCGCGGCGCCGCCCACCGGAGCACCGGTGGGCGGCCCCGCCGTTTCCGCGGCGGCCGCGGCGTCGGATACCCTTGGTGACGCCGGACCGCGAGGCCCGGCATGCCTCCTTAGCTCAGTTGGCCAGAGCACCTGTCTTGTAAACAGGGGGTCACCGGTTCGAATCCGGTAGGGGGCTCCACTCCGGTTCCGCGGGAGCGGCGGCCTTCCTTCCCGCCGTCGGGACCTTGCCGCGCGAAACCGCGGCTTCTGGACGATTCGCCGTCCACTGGACGCGGTTTCGTCCAGGCGCCGCGGTCCGGTGGGAGCGGGTCCCCGAGGAGGCGCCCGGCCGCCCCGGCCACCTACCCCGCGGCGAGGGCGTCGATCGCGAGCCGCGCGTAGAGCGCCGCGCCGTCGGCGAGCACGGCATCGTCGAACACCGCGTAGGGGGAGTGGTTGAACGCCGCCGCCTCGTGGTCCGCCCCGGCGGGGACGGCGGAGAGGAACAGGAACGCCCCGGGCACCTCGGCCAGCACGCGGGAGAAGTCCTCGCTCCCGGCCAGCGGATGCGGCATCTCGACGTAGCGCTCCGGCCCGAGCAGCTCCGCGGCGCTCGACCGCGCGGCCTCCAGCCGTCCGGCGTCGTTCACGGTCACCGGGTATTCCTCCCGGTACTCCACCTCCACGTCCTGCCCGTGGGCCGCGGCGATCCCCTCGAGCAGGCGCGGCACGGCGGACTGCAGCTGCTCCCGCGCCTCGCGCGAGAACGTCCGCACGGTCGCCTCGAACCGCGCCGAGTCCGGGATGATGTTGCGCTGCGTGCCCGCCTGGAAGACGCCGACGGTGACCACCACGGGATCGAAGACGTTGAACTGGCGCGTGATCAGGGTCTGCAGCGCGGTGACCATCTCGGCGGCGCACGCCACGGGGTCCTTGGCCCGCTGCGGCGTGGACCCGTGGCCGCCGGCGCCGCGCACCGTGACGAACAGGCCGTCGGAGGCGCTCATGAGCGTCCCGGGCCGGGACAGCAGCGTCCCGCCCGGGGCGAGCGCGCTGGCCACGTGCAGGCCGAACGCCGCGCGGGGGCGCGGTCCGGCGGCCCCGAGGACGCCCTCGGCGATCATCTTCCCGGCGCCGTCGTGCCCTTCCTCGCCGGGCTGGAACATCAGCACGACGTCCCCCGCCAGGGATTCCCGCCGAGCGGCGAGGAGGCTCGCGGCCCCGGCGAGCATCGCGGTGTGCAGGTCGTGCCCGCAGGCGTGCATCCGCCCCTCGATCCGGGACGCGTAGGGCACGCCCGTGCGTTCCTGGACCGGCAGGGCGTCCATGTCGCCGCGCAGCAGGACGACGCCGGGGCCGGCCCCCGCCCCGCCCGTCGCCTCCGCTGCCGTCCCCGGCTCCGCACCGGCGTCGTCCGCGGCACCCTGAGGCACGGCGTCCGCCGACGCCTCCGCCGCCCCGGACATCCGCCCGGTCCCGCGCAGCACGGCCGTCACGGAACTGAGCCCGCGCCCGGTGGAGACCTCGAAGCCGAGCCCGTCGAGCCACGCGAGCACCTTCTCCTGCGTCCGCGGCAGTTCGAGGCCGAGCTCGGGCTCGCGGTGCAGGCGGTGCCGCAGATCTGTGATGCCGGGGCCCAGGGCGCGGGCGTCGTCGAGGAGGGACGTGGTCAGGTCTGCCGAGCTGCTCATGCCCCCAGACTAGGGGCCACGTCGCCGCCGCAGAAGGGGCAGGGTGGTCGGGCGGCGTCACGGAATTGCCGGAGCGCGCGGGCGCGGGTAGACCTGAGACATGACAGACGTCCTACCTCCCGCCGCGCCCGTCTTCGCCCAGCAGGTCCTGGCCTCCCGCGGCGTCGGCGGCCACCGGCAGTACCGGATCCCCGCGCTCGCCGTCAGCAACGCCGGCACGGTCCTGGCGGCGTACGACGGGCGCCCGAACCTCGACGACCTGCCCAACACCATCGACCTGCTCTTGCGGCGCAGCACCGACCACGGACGCACGTGGGGCGCGCAGCAGACCCTGCGGACCGGGACCGGGCTGCAGGGCTTCGGCGACCCGAGCCTGCTCGTGGACCGGCGGACCGGGCGGATCTTCTGCTTCCACGCGGCCGGCACGCACGCCGGCTTCTTCGAGGCCGTCGAGGGGCTCGAGCCGGAGGCCGCCGTGCAGCACGTGGACGTGTCCGTCTCCGACGACGACGGGGCCACGTGGACCCACCGACGCCTCACCGCGCAGCTCAAGCGGCCCGGGATCACGGGGATCTTCGCGGCCGCCGGGGCGGGCATCCAGCTCGACGCCGGGCCGCACGCCGGCCGCCTCCTGCAGCAGATGGTCCTCCTGCTCGACGGCGTCATCCGGGCGGCGAGCGCGTTCTCGGACGACGGCGGCGAGACGTGGGAGCTCGGCGAGCCGATCCCGGGCGAGGCGAACGAGAACAAGGCGGTCTGTCTCTCCGACGGCACGGTCCTGCTCCATTCCCGCGCGCCCGGGCGGCGGCTCGGGGCGGTCTCGACCGACGGCGGTCGGAGCTACTCGCCGCCCGCGGCGATCGGGACCCTGCCGGATCCCGGGGACAACGGCTCCGTACTGCGCCTGCGCGCCGGCGGCCCCGGCCGGGACGTCCTGCTCGCCACCAACAACCGGGATGAGGCCCTGCGGCGCAACACCGTCCTGAGCGCCTCGGACGACGCCGGGGCCTCCTGGGCGCCGGTCGCCACCGTGTGCGCGGGCTCGTCCGGGTACTCGACGGCGGCCGTCCTCGCCGACGGATCGCTCGGCGTGCTGTACGAGCGGCACGGCTACAGCGAGATCGTCTTCGCCCGGCTGCCGGCCGCGGCGCTGGAGCCCGCCGCGCTCGCGGCGGCCGCGCGGGACTACGTGGACGACGACGGCGGCGAGTTCACGCTGGTCCTGCGCTCGATCACCCCGGGGCGTCCGGCACGGTGGACCGATGTCGGGGAGTCCCACGTCCTGGGCGGTGGCCCGGGGGAGTGGGGCGTGCACACGTGGAAGGAGATCGGCCAGGGCTACGGGGAGCAACCGCAGGTCCTGGGCACGCGCGAGGCGCAGGACGCCAACTACGGCCCGCCCGCCCCGGGGCTGAGGGCGGGGGACATCCTGGCCTTCACCGCGCGGTTCCGGAACCGGCGCGCCCACGCCGTGGACGCCGTCTTCACGGGGGACTTCGACGGGCGCGGCGCGGACGGACGCGTGGCCGGCTTCGAGGACCGGGGGTGCCCGCCGGACGGGGAGCTGCTCTACTTCACGCCCCTGCACACGGTGACGGAGTCCGAGGCGGCGTCGGGGGAGGTCGTGGTGCGGGCCGGAGTCGTCGCCGGCGGACGCACCTGGGTGCGCACGGTCCGGATCGACGCGTCCACGGGCGCGGTCGCCGAGGAGGGGTCGGCGTAGGGGGCGCTGATTTGGCGGCTCCGCGCCGCCTCCGGTAACCTTGCGTGGTACGCCTGCGCGGCGCACGCGCGGTTCCTTAGCTCAGTTGGTTAGAGCGCTCGCTTCACACGCGAGAGGTCGCTGGTTCGAGTCCAGTAGGAACCACCCCACGAAAAGGCCCCCGGAATCCGGGGGCCTTTTCCACACCCCTCCCCAGCGCACTTTTAGGTTCAACAACCCAGAAAAGGCCTGGTCAGGCTCATTTCCGGCGCGCAAACACGCGCAGGACGCCCCAAAGGTGCGCTGGGAGTGGGCGGCCGGGGACCTACTCGGCCGTGGCGCGCTCGGCCAGGAGCTCGTCCACGAGGGGCTTGACCCGGGTCCCGAGCAGCTCGATGCTGCCCATGATGGCCGAGTGGGGAAGCGTCCCGGCGCTGAGCTTCAGGTCCAGCCGCTGCACTCCCAGGCCCGAGGCGATGTCGGCGATCTTCCGCGCCACGGTCTCCGGGCCCCCGACCACGAGGTTGCCCTCGGGCGAGGCCGCGGCCTCGAAGCGGCCGCGCGAGTACGCGGGCCAGCCGCGCTCGCGGCCGAGCTTGTCCATCTGCGCGCGGTAGTGGGGCCACAGCGCCTCCTTGGCCTCCTCGTCGCTCGCCGCCACGAAGCCGTGCAGGTGCGCGCCCACGGGCTGCGCCGCGTGGCCGAACTCCTCGAGGGTGCGCCCATAGAGCTTGACGAAGGGCTTGAACGCGAGCGGGTCGCCGCCGATGATCGCGAGCATCAGCGGCAGCGAGTGCCGGGCGGCGCGGACCACGGATTCGGGGCTGCCGCCGACGCCGACCCACGCGCGCATGCCGTGCTCGGTCCGCGGGTAGACCTCCTGCGCGTGCAGGGCGGAACGCGTCGAGCCGCTCCACGTCGTCGGGCCGGGCCGGAGCAGCTTGGCCATGAGGGCGAGCTTCTCCTCGAAGAGCACTTCGTAGTCGGAGAGCTCGTAACCGAAGAGCGGGAACGACTCGATGAAGGAACCGCGGCCGAGGATGAGCTCCGCCCGGCCGCCGGAGATCCCGTCGACGGTCGCGAAGCGCTGGAAGACGCGCACGGGGTCGTCGGAGCTGAGCACGGTGACGGCCGAGCCGAGCTTGATCGCCGAGGTCCGCGAGGCGATCGCGCCCAGGACCACCTCGGGGGCGGACACGGCGTAGTCCGGACGGTGGTGTTCGCCGACGCCGAAGAAGTCGAGCCCCGCCTGGTCGGCGAGGACGCCTTGTTCGACGACGTCTCGCAGCACCTGCGCGTCGCTCTCCGGCGTGCCGTCGGCTCCGGCCGTGATGTCCCCGAACGTCTCGACCCCGAGCTCCAGTGTTCCGCCCATGCCGCTTCCCTGCCTTCCATGCTCCGGCCAGCGCCGGTTTGTATGCGTTTGCATGGATAACTGCGGGTTCCGCGGAACTATTCCCGAACAGGACGACGCCGGGGCCCCGCCCCGCTCAGCCGGCGCGGCCCAGCGGCTTCGCGGGCCACCACAGCCGGTCGCCGAGCTCGTAGGCGAGAGCGGGGACCAGGAGGCTGCGGACGACGATCGTGTCCAGCAGCACGCCGAACGCCACGATGAACCCGAGCTGGACCAGGAACAGCACCGGCAGCACGCCGAGCGCCGCGAACGTCGCGGCGAGGACGAGCCCCGCGGACGTGATGACCCCGCCGGTGGCGCGCAGCCCGCGCAGGATCCCGGGCCGCGTCCCGTGGGTCCGCGCCTCCTCGCGGACGCGGTGCATCAGGAAGATGTTGTAGTCCACGCCGAGGGCCACGAGGAACACGAACGCGTAGAGCGGCACGGAGGCGTCGGCCCCCGGGAAGCCGAGGATTCCGTTGAAGACGAGGGCGGAGACGCCGATCGCCGTGCCGAAGGACAACACCGTGCTGGCCACGAGCAGCAGCGGGGCGACGATCGAGCGCAGGAGCACCACGAGGATCAGCGCGATCACGCCGAGCACGAGCGGCATGATGGTCCACCGGTCCTGCATGGCGGCGTCGCGCGTGTCCAGAGCGACGGCGGTCTCGCCGCCGACGAGCACCTCGCCGCCGTAGGCCGGGGCGTCGAACGCGTCGCGCAGCCGCTCGACGGTCGCCTCGGCGGCGGGGGACTGGGGCGCGTCGAGCAGGGTGGCCGTGAACAGGAGCCGGCCGTCGGCCTCGAGCGGGCCGGAGACCAGTGCGACGCCGGGGTCGGACTCGAGTGCGGAGCCCACCCCGGTGCCGAGGTCCTCGGGCGCGACGACGAGCGTCGGGCTGCCGGTGCCGGCCGGGAAGTGTCCGGCGAGGACCTGTTGGCCCGCCGCAGAATCCGTCGCGCCGATGACGAAGTCCGTCTGGGCGATCCCGTCGGCCTTGAACTGCGGGACGGCGAGGCAGCCCGCGAACAGCACGAGGGCGGTCGCGATCCACACGGTGCGCGGCCGGCGCGCCACGAGCCGCGCGACGCCGGCCCACAGCCCGCGCCCGGCCGCCGTCCGGCGGGCGCCGCCTGCCGCGGGCGCAGTGCAGGTTCCGGCCGGGGTGCCGGTCCCGGGGGTCCCCCGGCGCGCGGTGCCGTCGAGGGCGGAAGGCGCGGCCCCGGCGTCGTCCCGGGTCGCGGCCGCGGCGTCCGGGCGCGGGACGAGCGGCCAGTAGGCGGTGCGCCCTGCCCACAGCAGCAGGGCCGGCAGCAGGGTCAGCGCGGCGAGCATCGCGAACCCGATCCCGAGCGCCGCGACGGGGCCCATGGCGCGGTGCGAGTTCAGCTGGGAGAGCATGAGGCACAGCAACCCCGCGATGACGGTCCCGCCGGAGGCGGCGACGGGGCCGACCACGGCCCGCCAGGCGGCCTTCGTGGCCTCCCAGCCACGCGCGTGGCGGGCGAGCTCGGAACGGTAGCGCGCCACGTAGAGCAGGGCGTAGTCGGTGGCCGCGCCGACCACGAGGATCATCAGGATGCCCTGCGTCTGCCCGCTCAGGGTCAGGACGTCGGCCCGGGCGAGAGCGACAGCGACCGCCATCGCCGCCGTGAGCGCCGCGACCGATGTCCCCAGCACCATGAGGGGCAGGAGCGGCGAGCGGTAGACGGCCACGAGGATCAGCAGCACCACGCCGAGGGCCGTGAGCAGCAGGAGCCCGTCGAGCCCCGCGAACGCGCCGCCGATGTCGGCGCTCAGGCCCGCGGGCCCGGCCACGTACACCTGGACGCCGTCCACGGGGTGGTCGGCGAGGAACGCGCGCAGCGCCTCCACCGTCTCCCGCGGCTTGAGCTCCGTGCCGTCCGCGGCGGCCGTCTCGAGCGGCACCGACGACACGGCGGCGAGCCCGTCCTCGCTGGGCCGGGCGGGGGACACGGCGCCCTCCAGGACGACATCGAGCCCCTGCACGCCCGCCAGGACGTCCGCGATGCCGGCGCGCTGGTCCGTCCCGAGCCCGTCCGGGGCGTGGAAGACGAGCGTGGCGGGCAGCGCGTCGACGTCCCGGAAGGAGTCCTGCAGCCCGTGGACGAGGGTCGCCTCGGCGCTCGCCGGGAGGTGCTCGGCAGGGTCGTTGACCGAGACCGCGGAGGCCTGGCCGAAGGCGCGGCCGCCGAGCGCCAGGACGACGAGCCAGGCCACGATCAGCACGGCGGGGACGAGGACGCGCAGCCAGCGCGCCGGGCCGTGGGCCGCGTGCGGCCGGGGCGAGCCGGTCCCGCGGGGCGGGGCGGTGGATTCGAGGGTGGTCATGGGGCCCTTTCCGGTGGTTGTCGAAGCGTCGTTTTCGACGCTATGAGGGGGCCGCCGGGCGCGGATCAACCGAACGGTTGAGGGCTCGTGTGAGGTGGCTATCACCGGGCCGGGGCGGCCGGGTTTCCGGCGGTACAGTGGAGTGAGCCAGCGCCCGCAACGGACCGGAGGAGGAGCGCTCGTGTCCCACCCGGACGCACCCCGTCAGACGCACGGCGACGGCGCCGCGGCGGATCCGGATCCGCACGCCGTCTCGATGCCGCGGATCACCACGGCGGAGATGAAGCGGCCCCTGCCGCGCCCCGCGGGCGGCGCCGTCCTGGCGGGCGGCAGCGCCGAGCTGCCCGGCTCGCCCGACGACCGGTCCAAGACGGAGCCCGATTGGGACGGCGCCGAGGCAGCGGCTTCCCCGGGGCCGGATTCCGGGAACGCGGAGTACGACGCCGCAGCCGCCTCCGCGGAGGCCGCCGCCCTCGCCGCGGCCCAGTGGGGGACGGGCGCCGTGGACCTCTCGGCGGCCCCGCCGAGCGACCCGAACCTCCCCGACGCCGCGCGCCGCGCCGCCGCGCAGACGGCCGAACCGGTCTCGACCGCCCTGCCGATCGTCGACGCGCCGGCCGCCGGGCGCGCGGGCCGCGCCGGCCGTCCCCCCAAGGCGCGCCCCAAGACCGGCCGTCTCCGGCAGGTCCCGCGCCGGCCCGGCACCGGCACCGCCCCCACCGTTCCGGTCGACGCGGCCCCGAGGACGGGGCCGCGGCCCACCCCCGGGGCGCGGCGCATGCTGGCCCGGCTCATGGAGACCGAGGCCCCGCCGACGCAGGCGTTCTCGATCGTGGACCGGCTCGTCGGCAGCCCCTACGCCAACCCCACGATCCAGGTCGGCGCCCAGGACGCGAGCGCCCGCAAGACGCTCGAGTTCGCGCTCGACCTCGCCGAGGCCATGTTCCGCTACGGCGCCGGCGCCCTCGAGGCGGAGACGAGCATCATCGCCGTCACCGCCTCGCTCGGGCTGCGCAACGTCGACGTGGACATCACCAACCAGTCGATCCACCTCAACTACGCCCCCGCGGACCAGGTGCCCATCAGCATCCTGCGCGTCGTCCGTTCCTGGACGAGCAACTACGCGGGGCTCGCGCTCCTGCACCAGCTCGTCTCCGACATCGTCGCGGGCGGCGTGACGCGGCAGCAGGCCGTGGACCGGCTGCAGGACATCACGCGGCGCCCCAAGCCCTTCCCGCGCTGGATGGTCACGGCCGCCGGCGGGGGCTTCTCGGCGATGTTCGTGATGTTCATCGGCGGCTCCTGGGTCGGCGCGCTCGTGGCGTTCGCGTCGTTCGGCCTCGTGGCGCAGGCGATGAAGACGACGGCGAAGTGGCGCGTGCCGGAGTTCTTCTCCATCGCGTTCGGCTCGCTCGTGATCACCGCGATCGCCATGGTGCTGTGGGCGTTCAAGGTCCCCATCTCCCCGGCGATCGTCGTGGCCGGCGGGATCATGCTGCTGCTGCCGTCGTCGCGGTTCGTCTCCTCCGTGCAGGACGCCATCAACGGCTTCCCCGTCACGGCGGCAGGCCGTTTCTTCTCCGCCCTGCTGATCTACGCCGCCATCATCTCCGGCATCATGACCGCCCTGGTCCTGGGCTCGATGGCCGGCGTCGAGGACCTCGACGTGACGCAGATCGACCGGGTCGCCTATCCCTGGTGGCTCCTGGTGCTCTTCGTCGGGGCGGCGGTGCTCTGCGGGGCGGTGTTCGAGCAGACCGCGCGGAACCTGCTGCTGCCGACCGCGGGCGTGGCGCTGCTCGGCTACCTCGCGATGCTCGGCGTGCAGGCGCTCGGCGTCGGCGACCGGCTCACGCCCGCCATCGCCGCCGCCGTGGTCGGCGCGGCCGGGCGCTGGGTGGCCCTGCGCATGGGCGCCCCGCAACTCGTGGTCGCCGTCCCGGCGGTCGTGTTCCTGCTCCCCGGCCTGATGATCTTCCGGGCCATGTACGGGATCACGATCGACGCGGCCGACATGTCCGAGGGCCTGATCGGCATGTTCAACGCCTTCACGATCATCCTCGCGATCGCCGGCGGCGTCGTCCTCGGCGACACGGTGGCCCGCCCGCTGACCAAGGGCTGGAACTCGCACGAGCGCCGGCGCATCCGCCGCCGCTGAGCTGCTGGATCGACCGCGGGCCGGGCCCGGCACGGAGCGCCGCCTCGGGAGGCGCCGCCGGCGCGGTCCGCGGACGGACTACGCGGGCAGGCGCCAGTCCACGGGATCCGCGCCCTGTTCCGCGAGCAAGGCGTTCGCCCGCGTGAACGGCTTCGAGCCGAAGAATCCCCGCCGCGCGGACAGCGGCGAGGGATGCGCGGAGGCGAGCACCGGCGTCGTACCGAGCAGGGGAGCGAGCTCCTGGGCCTGCCGGCCCCACAAGACGGCCACGAGCGGGCCGCCCCGCGCCGCGAGGGCGGCGACGGCCGCGTCGGTGATCCGCTCCCAGCCCAGCCCCCGGTGGGACCCGGCCCCGCCCGCGGCGACCGTGAGCACGCGGTTCAGGAGCAGCACGCCCTGGTCCGCCCACGCGGACAGGTCCCCGTGCGGCGGGGCCGGGACCCCGGCGTCGTCCTCCAGCTCCCGGTAGATGTTTGCGAGGCTGCGCGGCAGCGGGCGGACGTGGCGGTCGCACGCGAAGGCGAAGCCGATCGCGTGGCCCGGCGTCGGGTACGGGTCCTGGCCCACGATGAGGACGCGGACGTCGGCGAGGGGGCGGGAGAAGGCCCGCAGGACGAGCCCCCCGGGCGGGAGGACCTGCTCGCCGGCCGCCCGGCGCCCGTCGAGGAGTTCGCGGACCGTCCGCAGTTCGTCCGCGACGGGCGCGAGCGCGGCCTCCCAGTCCGCGGCCAGGCCGAACGCCTCGTCCGCCGCGGAGGAGCCGGGCGGGCCGGGCGGCAGCCACTCCGGGAGGGGCAGGGGAGGGTCCTGAGGGGTGTGGGTCATGGCTCCCATTCTGCGGGCCCGGGCCGCCCGCGCGGCAAATGACATCAATGTGATTCGCCATTACCATGGAGGGCAGTGCCCCGTCGGGGCGCCCGGACCGGACACGGGGAGAGAGGTGCAGCATGGCCGCGCAGGCGATCGAGCTCGAGTTCACGCTGGACGAGTCGAGCACCCTCGACGAGCGCGAACAGCGCATGCTCGCCCTCGAGCGGCAGTGGTGGAAGTACGCCGGTGCCAAGGAGCAGGCCGTCTCCGAGCTGTTCGGCCTCTCGGCGACCCACTACTACCAGCTGCTCAACGCCCTGATCGACACCGAGGCCGCGCTCGCGCACGACCCGATGCTGGTCAAGAGATTGCGTAGACTACGTTCAACCCGGCACCGGGCCCGGAGCGCGCGCAGGCTGGCCTCCGAGGCCTAGGAGCCCCGAGGACCGACGACCACCAAGGACGGGCATGAGCAAGTACCCCAGCGACGAGTTCGACAGGGTTCCCGAATTCGCCGAACGCCAGGGAGTCCACCGCGCCGACGTGGCCGGTACGCGCCCGGGGCGTTCCGGCCTGGCGCTGCTCCTCGGCGTCGGCCTCCTCGCGCTCCTCGTCGGCGTCTTCTCCTTCACCATCCTGCCGCAGTTCGTGGGGCAGCAGGCCGCGGCCCCGGGCTCCGGCACAAGCGCGCCCGGCAGCACCGGCGCCGCCGAATCGACGGACGAGGGCAACGGCGCCGGGGACGGGCCCACCGACTCCGCCGATCCGTCCGACGCGGAACCCGGGCCCTCGGACGCCACCGGCGAGCCCGCGGACGAATCCACCGACCCGGCCGATCCCTCCGACGAGGGCTCCGAGCCGGCCGACCCCTCCGGCGAGCCGACGGACGAGGCGTCCGAGACGCCGTCCGTCGTGGACCGCTCACTGGCCGTCGGCGTCTACAACGGCTCCGGCCGCGGAGGCCTGGCCGCCTCCGGCGCCGCCACGGTGCGCGGTGCGGGGTTCACGAGCGTCAGCGCGTCGAACTGGGTCCGGCAGGAGGGCTTCTCGGCCGTCTACTACCGGACGGACTCCTCCCGGGCCACCGCGGAGCAGGTCGCGGCGGCCCTCGGGATCACCACGGTCTTCCAGACGGAGAACATCCCCGTGGAGATCAGCGCCGTCCTCGGCTCCAACTACGGCCGGTAGCCGCCGGTTCCCACGATAAGCCGCAACGGGCTTGCACTCTCCGGCGGAGAGTGCCAATAATTGGTTTAGCACTCGGACGTCGCGACTGCTAAGTGTTGTGCCGGCCCAGCCGCCGCACGCCGCACCGCGGACGCCTCGGGTGAGCATCGGATCTTTCGCAGCGAGGAGACGGGGCGGCGTCCGGATGACGCCAGCCGGTCTCCGTCCGTCGCGGGCGCTGCCTCAGGTCCACCCACACGCATGACCGTCCCGAAAGGACCACAAGCCACCATGGCCAAGTTGATTGCATTTGACGAGGAAGCACGCCGCGGCCTCGAGCGCGGCCTGAACACCCTGGCCGACGCCGTGAAGGTGACCCTGGGCCCGCGCGGCCGCAACGTCGTCCTGGAGAAGAAGTGGGGCGCCCCCACGATCACCAACGACGGCGTCTCCATCGCCAAGGAGATCGAGCTCGAGGACCCGTACGAGAAGATCGGCGCGGAGCTCGTGAAGGAGGTCGCCAAGAAGACCGACGACGTCGCGGGCGACGGCACGACCACCGCCACCGTCCTCGCGCAGGCCCTCGTCAAGGAAGGCCTCCGCAACGTCGCCGCCGGCGCCGATCCGCTCTCGCTCAAGCGCGGCATCGAGAAGGCCGTCGAGGCCGTCACCGCCGAGCTGCTCTCCTCCGCCAAGGAGATCGAGACCAAGGAGCAGATCGCCGCGACCGCGTCGATCTCCGCCGGCGACACCCAGATCGGCGAGCTCATCGCCGAGGCGCTGGACAAGGTCGGCAAGGAAGGCGTCATCACGGTCGAGGAGTCCAACACCTTCGGCCTGGACCTCGAGCTCACCGAGGGCATGCGCTTCGACAAGGGCTACATCTCGGCCTACTTCGTCACCGACGCCGAGCGCCAGGAGACGGTCCTCGAGGATCCGTACATCCTGATCGTCAACTCCAAGATCTCCAACGTGAAGGACCTCGTCGCGGTCCTGGAGAAGGTCATGCAGTCCGGCAAGCCGCTGCTGATCATCGCCGAGGACATCGAGGGCGAGGCCCTGGCCACGCTCGTCGTGAACAAGATCCGCGGCCTGTTCAAGTCCGTCGCCGTCAAGGCCCCGGGCTTCGGCGACCGCCGCAAGGCCATGCTGGCCGACATCGCCATCCTCACGGGCGGCCAGGTCATCTCCGAGGAGGTCGGCCTCAAGCTCGAGACCGCCACCCTGGACCTCCTGGGCCAGGCCCGCAAGGTCGTCGTGACCAAGGACGAGACCACCATCGTCGAGGGTGCCGGCAACGCCGAGGAGATCGCGGGCCGCGTCAGCCAGATCCGCGCCGAGATCGAGAACTCCGATTCCGACTACGACCGCGAGAAGCTGCAGGAGCGCCTCGCCAAGCTGGCCGGCGGCGTCGCCGTCATCAAGGCCGGTGCCGCGACGGAGGTCGAGCTCAAGGAGCGCAAGCACCGCATCGAGGACGCCGTGCGCAACGCCAAGGCCGCCGTGGAGGAGGGCATCGTCGCCGGTGGCGGTGTGGCCCTCATCCAGGCCGGCGAGCGTGCCTTCGCCAAGCTCGCCGTCGAGGGCGACGAGGCCACGGGCGCGAACATCGTCAAGGTCGCCATCGAGGCCCCGCTGAAGCAGATCGCCTTCAACGCCGGCCTGGAGCCGGGCGTCGTCGCCGACAAGGTGAAGGGCCTCGAGGCCGGCCACGGCCTCAACGCCGCCACCGGCGTCTACGAGGACCTGCTCGCCGCCGGCGTGAACGACCCGGTGAAGGTCACGCGCTCCGCGCTGCAGAACGCCGCGTCGATCGCCGGCCTGTTCCTCACCACCGAGGCCGTCGTCGCCGACAAGCCGGAGAAGGCCGCTCCGGCCCCGGGTGGCGACGAGATGGGCGGCATGGGCGGCTTCTAGCCCGTCCGCGCCCCGCGCAGACCAGTGCCGCGCCGCGGTCCCCTTCCACGGGGGCTGCGGCGCGGCCGTTTAATCCTTCAGCCGGCCGGCGCCTCGAGGCGGCGGAGCTCGTCGGCAAGGTTCCGGCGCGCCGCGGACTCCCACCACCGGCGTGCGCTCGGCGTGGAGTACAGGGTGGGCGCCGCCAGGAGCGTGCGCAGGACGGCGGCCCGGCCGGTGCGGAACGCGGCGTCCTCGACGTGGGCGTAGTCCCGGCGCACGGCGTCGGCATAGCGCAGGTAGGCCGCCGGATCCCGCCCCAGGACCTCGAGGTCGGCGTCGCACAGCAGGCGGGCGGCGGCGTCGTCCGCCTCCGGCCGGTGGGAGGCCGTGGCACGCACGAGGCGCGCCGTCTCCTCGACCTCGCGCGCCGGGAGGCCGGCCCCGCCGAGCAGCTGCGCGGCCAGGTCGGCCGAGTCCTCCTCGTCCCGGCCCGGGACGCCCTCGTAGACGGCATCGTGGAACCAGGCCGCGAGCCGGACGGCGCGCGGGAAGGGGCCCTCGGGCTCGCCGGCGCCGGCAAGCCGCTCGATGCCGCGCAGCACGGACATCAGGTGGGTGCGGTCGTGGTAGTGGCGGTGGGGCTCGGCCCAGCGTCCCAGCAGTTGTTCCCCGACGCCGCTCCCGCCGGGCAGGAGCCGCTCCCAGTGGTCCAGCAACACCGGATCCAGCCTCTCGGGACGCTGGCGGGCCGGGACCCGCAGGCCGCTGCGCACGAGGCGGCGCACGAGTTCCGTGGCCGTCACCGGCACGGCGCCGAGCTCCACGAGCCCCGCGTGGCGCCGCTCGGGGACGTCGTAGTGGTCGCGGTCGAACGCGCGCTCGGGCAGGCCGGCCGCCAGCGCGAAGGCATGCAGCTCCTCGAGGGACGCGTCGGAGACGAGGTGGGAGAACATCGTCCCGTGGGCGGGCCAGAGGGGCGGATCGATCAGGATGGCCATGGAGGCCAGAGTAGTCCCCGCCGCGGCCGGGAACGGGCGGCCGCGGCGGAAGCGCGGCTAGTAGGTGAACATGCTCGCGTTGGCGGCCTCTGCGTCGTCGTACTGCTGCGAGGCGCGCGCCAGGGCGGTGTTGATGCCCGTGAGCGACTCCTCCACCTTGAGCTGGGTGGCCCGCCAATCGGCGATCACGGACTGGAAGTTCGCGGCCGCGGCGCCCTGCCACGTCGACTCCAGCTCGCGCAGGCTGCCCTGCATGGTGTTGACCTCAGCGCGGAGGCGTTCGATGGTCCCCTGGACGGCCAGGGCCTTGTTGCGCATCTCGGTGGTGTTGGCGGCGAAGTTGCCCATGGTTTCCCCTTGCTCTCGACGCCGGCCGGCGGTGCGTCCCGCGGCCGGCGGCACCGGGCGGTGCCTGCTTCCGAGCCTAGGAGCCCCGGGGTCCGCGTGGGCGGGACGGCGCTAGTCTGTGGAAAACCCGTCCGCGGCATGGGCGTGTGAGGGGGAATCGGCGGCGACGAACGGCAAGTGGATCGACATCGTCGCCCCGCCCCCGGGCGTTTCCGTGAGGCGGACGGAGCCGTCGTGCTGCGCCGCGATGGCGGCCACGATGGCCAGGCCCAGGCCCGTCCCGCCCGTCTCGCGCTGTCGCGAGCTGTCCGCCCGGTAGAAGCGTTCGAAGACCCGGGCCGCGTCCTCCTCCGAGATGCCGGGGCCGTGGTCGCGGACCTCGAGCACGGCGTCGGATCTCCCGTCGATCACGGGCAGGACGCCCACGGCGACCTCGAGCGGGCTCCCGGCGGGGGTGTAGCGCAGGGCGTTGGTCATCAGATTGGCCACGACCTGGCGCAGCTTGGCCTCGTCTCCGCTCGTCGGCGACGGGCGCGGTGGGCCGCCGTCGATCCCGACGAGCCTCACGGAGCGGTCCGGCGCGCCGACGCGGGCGTCCTCGACGGCGTCGCCCGCGAGCAGGAGCAGGTCCACGGGACGCCGTTCGAGCGGCCGGTGCTCGTCGAGCCGGGCCAGCGTCAGCAGGTCGTCGACGAGCTGGCCCATCCGCTTGGCCTCGCCCTCGATCCGCGACATGGCGCTCGTGAGCTGCTCGTCGTCCTGCAGCCCGCCGTGCCGGTACAGCTCCGAGTACCCCTGGATGGTCACGAGCGGGGTGCGCAGCTCGTGTGAGGCGTCCTGGATGAAGCGCCGCATCTTGCGCTCCGAGGCCGCCCGGCCGCGGAAGGCGTGCTCGATGTGGGTCAGCATCGCGTTGAGCGAGCGCGACAGGCGCCCCACCTCGGTGTCGGGCGGGAACTCCTCGACGCGCCGGGACAGGTCCCCGGCCGCGATCGCCGCGGCCGTGCGCTCGACACGCACGAGGGGGCGGAAGGTGCGGCCCGTGACCCCGTACGCGATGAGCGACATGACGAGTGTCGCGGCCATGCCGCTGCTGATCATCAGGACCGTGGCGTTCTTGATGGTCTCCTCGACGTCCTCGAGCGGCAGGCCCACGGTCACGTAGCCCTGGCCGCTCGCCAAGGGGGCCCGCACGACGCGCCAGCCGTCGGAGCCCGGCGCAGTGCCGGGCGCGGTCTGCGGCCGGCCCTCGAGGAGGACGACGTCCTCGATGGGCACCGGGTCCAGGACCGGTTCGTCGCCTTCGACGAGCGGGAGGGTGTGCACGACGTCGCCGTCGGCGTCGCTGAGGGTCCCGTAGAAGCGGTTCAGGTCCAGGCTCGCCCAGTTGCGGTTGGCCTGGGCGCTGTTGTCGATGCTGTCCCGCCAGACGATCCAGATGAGGTTGGACATCGCCGAGGCATTCGACTTCAGGTCGGTGTCCACCTGGTCCACGAGCGTGACCTTGAGCGAGACGGCCGCGGTGTAGGCCGTGGCGACGACGCCCAGGCCCATGAGGACCGCCATCAGCGCGACCAGCTTGGTGCGCAGGGAGATCTTCCTCAGGAACCGGGTCAGTCCTTGCACGGTGGTGCGCCGCCTATCGCCGGTCCGCGGTGCGCAGGAGGTAGCCCACGCCGCGCTTGGTCTGGATCATCGCCGGCCATTCGTCACGGGCGTCGATCTTGCGCCGGAGATAGGAGATGTAGGACTCGACGATCGACGCGTCGCCGTTGAAGTCGTACTCCCAGACGTGGTCGAGGATCTGCGACTTGGACAGGACCCGGTTCGGGTTCATCATCAGGTAGCGCAGGAGCTTGAACTCGGTGGGCGAGAGGTCCACGACCTCGCCGGCGCGGCGGACCTCGTGGGCGTCGTCGTCGAGCTCGAGGTCGTCGACCCGGATGACGGCCTCGCTGCCGTCGAGGGGCTGCGTGCGCCGGAGCACGGCCCGGATCCGGGCGACGACCTCGTCGAGGCTGAAGGGCTTGGTGACGTAGTCGTCGCCGCCCACGGTCAGGCCGGTGATCTTGTCCTCGGTGTCGTCGCGGGCCGTCAGGAAGAGCACGGGGAAGTGGCGCCCGGCGGCGCGCAGGCGGCGCGTGACGGTGAAGCCGTCCATGTCCGGGAGCATGACGTCCAGGACCGCGAGGTCGGGCTGCTCGCGTTCGACGGCGTCGAGCGCCTCGCGCCCGTTCGCGGCCGCGACCACCTCGAAGCCCGCGAAGCGCAGGGACGTCGACAGGAGCTCGCGGATGTTGGGTTCGTCGTCGACGACGAGCAGCTTGGCCTCGGGGTTCTTGGAGTGCATGGGTCCAGTCTGGCCCCGGAGTCTGGGAGTTTTCTGGACGTCCGCTGTGCCCGGCGGGGCGCCGGGCGGGGGGCGAAGGGCACGGACCGCCGGGTGCGGGGCTCAGGCCCGGCGGCGCTCCCGCCAGCCGAGCAGGACGTGGGCCACGAGCAGGACGAAGGCGAGCGGCAGCCCGAAGAGCCCGATCGCGAACAGTGCCGGGACCCCGGGCTGCCCCGCGGCATACAGCCCCAGGATCGCGGCCATGCTGCCCAGGGAGACGACGGCGACGACCGCCGCGGCGACGGGAAGGGCGCGGCGCAGGGCGGAGGGTTGCTTGGAGTTCACGCCCCCACATTAACAGCGGGCGGGAAGCCCACCAAGCGCGGGGCCGCGGGGTCCGTGGCCGGACGGGCCGTGGCGTACCCTAGATGGAGAGACTTCCCCGGGAGCGCGCACGCCCGCATGGCGGCGCCGGCGCCTTCCGGGAAACCCAGCTTGAGGTGGCGGCCCGGCCCACGGCCCCGGCCCACCCGATGTGAGAACGAGGTAGAGAGACGTGCCATTCGGCAAGGTTAAGTTCTTCGACGCCAACAAGGGCTTCGGCTTCCTGGTGACGGACGACGGCGAGTCCGTCCACCTGCCCAGCACCGCGCTGCCGCGCGGCGTCACCGAGGTGCGCCCGGGGACCCGCATGGAGTTCGGCATCGCCCAGGGCCGCAAGGGGGCGCAGGCGCTCTCGGCCCGCGTCGTCGAGTCGGCTCCTTCCGTCGTCCGGGCCAAGCGCCGCCCGGCCGAGGAGACCGCGGTGCTCATCGAGGACCTGATCAAGTGGCTCGACGGCGTCTCCAACGACCTGCACAAGGGCCGCTACCCGGAGAAGCAGCGCGGCGCGAAGATCGCGGCCGTGCTCCGGGCCGTCGCCGACGACCTGGAGGCCTAGGCCCATGGCACGCACCCCGAAGTTGGACGCGGCCCTGGCCGGCATGGTCGATGCCGCCCGAGAGGCGCTGCTCGAGTCCGTTCCGGCCGCGCAGCTCGGGGAGCACGTCGGGGCCGCGGCGGACGGCGAGCGCCTCGTGACGCACCGCTTCGCCGCCGTCCTCGACGGCTACGCCGGCTGGGAGTGGTACGTGAGCCTGGCCCGCGTCCCGCGCGGGAAGACGGCGACGGTGTGCGAGCTGGGGCTGCTGCCCGGCGACGGCGCCCTGCTCGCCCCGGACTGGGTCCCCTGGTCCGAGCGCGTGGCTCCGGAGGAGCTGGCCGAGCAGGCGGCCCAGGAGAAGGCCGAGCAGGAGTCCGCCGCTTCCGGGGACGACGCCGGTGCCTCCCCTGCGGAGGCGCAGGACGACGCCGGGGCCTCCTCCGCGGAGTCCTCGCCGGCCGCCGCGGCCCGGTAGTCGCGGCCGGGTAGGCGCGGCCGCCCGGGGCCCAGATCCCGCTGAACGGCCTGGGAAAGCCAAGGGACCGCCCCCTCGAGGGGGCGGTCCCTTGGCGCTTGCGGAGGGGTCAGAGGTTCTCGAGCACGTAGTCGATGCTCGCCGTGAGCGCGGAGACGTCGTCGGGCTCGATCGCCACGAACGTGGCGATGCGCAGCTGGTTGCGGCCGAGCTTGCGGTAGGGCTCGGTGTCCACGATCCCGTTGGCGCGCAGCGCCTTGGCGACCGCGGCGGCGTCGACCGAGTCGTCGAAGTCGATCGTCGCGATGACGTTGGAGCGGTCTTCGGGCCGCACGACGTAGGGGGTCGCCACGCTGGACGCCTCGGCCCACGCGTAGACGCGGCCCGCGGAATCGGCGGTCCGCGCAGCGGCCCAGGACAGGCCGCCGTGGGAGTTGAGCCACTCGACCTGCGCATTGAGCGTGACCAGGGTGGACAGGCTCGGCGTGTTGTAGGTCTGGTTCAGGCGCGAGTTGTCGATCGCCGTCTTGAGATTCAGGAAGTCCGGCACCCAGCGGCCCGAGGCCGCGATCCGGTCGGCCCGCTCGATCGCGGCGGGGGAGAAGAGGGCGAGCCACAGTCCGCCGTCGGAGGCGAAGTTCTTCTGCGGGGCGAAGTAGTAGACGTCGGACTGGGCCACGTCGACGTCGAGTCCGCCGGCGGCGGAGGTCGCGTCGACGAGGACGAGGGAGCCCTCGTCGACTCCGTCGACCCGGCGCACGGGGGCCGCGACGCCGGTCGAGGTCTCGTTCTGCGGCCACGCGTAGACGTCCACCCCGGACTCGGCGGCGGGCTCGGGGCGCGTGCCGGGCTCGGCCTTGAGGATGGAGGAGGCCTCGAGGAAGGGGGCCTTGTCCGTCGCGGCGGCGAACTTCGATCCGAACTCGCCGAAGGAGAGGTGCTGCGCCTTGCGCTCGACGAGCCCGAACGACGCGATGTCCCAGAACGCGGTCGAGCCGCCGACGCCGAGGACCACCTCGTAGCCCTGAGGCGCGCCGAAGAACTCGGCGAGGCCCTCCTGCACCGACTTCACGAGGTTCTTCACGGGAGCCTGGCGGTGGGAGGTGCCCAGGAGGGCCGGACCCGCCGCGGCCAGGGCGTCGAGCTGCGCGGCGCGCACCTTGGACGGGCCGGCGCCGAAGCGGCCGTCCTGCGGCAGCAGGTGTTCGGGAATGACGGGGGGCTTGCTCATCTGGGCTCCTGCGTTCTGGGGTCGGGGAACGGTTCGAGGAGGTGGCGGCCGCGCGGCCGCCGTCCGGGTTCCGTGGTCGCGCACGCTGGAGGGAATCCAGAACCGGGAGGAGATTGTTAACCCGGGTAGAGTTGTGACCACTGGTTCCCTCTTCCACCCAGCGAGCCCACAGGAGCCCCTTTCGTGACGGACTTGATCGATACCACCGAGATGTACTTGAGGACCATCCTGGAACTCGAGGAAGAAGAGATCACCCCCTTGCGCGCCCGCATCGCCGAGCGCCTCGGCCACTCGGGTCCCACCGTCTCGCAGACGATCGCCAGGATGGAGCGCGACGGACTCGTCGTGGTCTCCGAGGACCGCCACCTGGAGCTGACTGACGCGGGACGGCAGCTGGCGACGGAGGTCATGCGCAAGCACCGCCTCGCCGAACGGCTGCTCTCCGACGTCATCGGCCTCGAATGGGAGTACGTCCACGACGAGGCGTGCCGCTGGGAACACGTCATGAGCGAGCGCGTCGAGCGGCGCATCTACGAACTGCTGGGGCACCCGACGGACTCGCCGTACGGCAACCCGATCCCCGGCCTGTCCGGGCTCGGAGGCACGGAGGCCGTCGGCTTCGCGGCAGGAGTGCAGAACCTGGACCACGCGGTCGTCGACGGCAATACGGGCCCGGTCCGCATCCAGCGCCTCGCCGAGACCATCCAGGTCGACCCGGTGCTGTTGGGCCAGCTGGACGAGGGCGGCATCCGACCCGGCGCGGTCGTGACGCTCGAGCGCGCCGGCGAGTACGTCGTCGTCCGGGTCGAGGGCATCGAGGGCGCGCTCGAGCTCCCCTCGGAGGTCAGCGCCCACGTCTTCGTGGACCGCGCGAACTAGGACTCCCGCGGCCGACGCCGCGCAGCGAGGGGGCGGTCCCGGGCCCGACGGCCGGACCGCCCCTTCGGCGTTCCCGGGCCGATGCGGGCCGTCCACAGGCAAAGATCACGAAATTGTTACTTTGTATACGCTCGGGTATCGTGGGTAACGGATCGGACTCGTCCGATCCGCCCGATCCGAATCGCCGAACCCCGCTGGCGGACCGGGCCCGTTCATCGAAGAACCGGCGGGGGTGGAGGACCCAACCTTTTCCGGCGGCCGTTCCCCGGCCGCCTCGGGGTGAAGCCGGTTCCTTGTCAGCAAGACCCGGCCGGGCGCGTCTCATGCCCGAATCCGACAGCTAACTTCGCAGGCGCGATGAGAGGTGTCGATTGACCGAGCAGAAGATCAGCGGACGACGCAGCGCGCTGCGCCCCGTCCCCCCGCCCGCCGAGGAGCCGGCCGGGCCGTACGCCGGCCGCCGCTACGCGGTGGGCATGCGCTATGGCGCGACCCCCGAGCTCGTCGAGCCCACCGGCCCCCAGCCGTCCGCCGCTCCCGTCCCGGCGCCCGTCGCGGCAGCGCTTGCCCCCGCTCCCGCCCCCGTGTCCGCTGCCGTCGGGGATCTCCGAGGCGACCGCCGCCCCGTCTTCCTCGAGGACCGCGCCCCGGCGGCCGCCGGAGAACGCCCCCGGCGCCGCGCCGTCGTCGGACACTCCCTCGCAGCCGTCGCCGCCGTGTCCGGGCTCGCCCTCGCCGCGGTCTACCCGGATTCCGCGGCCGTCCCGGCGCCGGACGAGCGCGTCGCCCACGCCGGCAGCGCCGTCTCCGACGTCAGCGTTCCCGGCAACGACGACTACGAGATCGTCCGCACCAAGCTGACCAGCTCCTTCAGCAAGGACGACCAGCTCGACTACCTCATGTCGGCCTCCGGCGGCGACGTCACGGCCGTGGAGACGGGCGGCATCCTCGCGCAGCCGCTCGACCAGGTGCGTATCACCTCCCGCTTCGGGACGCGCGTGAATCCCGTGACCGGCTACGGCCTCGTGAACCACATCGGGCAGGACTACGGGATCCAGTGCGGAACCCCGGTGAAGGCCTCCGCCGCGGGAACCGTGGTCCAGGCCGGCTGGGCCGGCCACTCGGGCAACCGCGTCCGCATCGACCACGGCAACGGCCTGGAGACGACCTACAACCACAACACGAGCCTGCGGGTGGCGGTGGGCCAGAAGGTCGAGCGCGGCGAGGTCGTCTCGCTCAGCGGAACCACCGGGAACTCGACCGGCTGCCACCTGCATTTCGAGGTCCTCGTGGACGGCACGGCGGTTGATCCCGCGGGCTGGCTGTAGGGGCCGGACGTCCGACGTCACCGGAAAAATATCATTCCGTGACCTGAACGTGACATTGACAAACATTTCATATATCGTTGATCAAGTGCCGGACCGGTCCTAGGTCCGACACCCTCGGGCAGAGTGCCGAACACTGCCACTGACCGAGGTCCGTTCGCAAAGATCGCATGGCAGTGGCGGGGGAACCAACTTACGGGTCCGCAAGGATCCTTGGGGTTAAGCGCCCAGACCGGTTCCACCGGTTGGACGCCGAGTGACTCCCACTCGAATCCGACAGCTCACCTCGCAGGCATTGGGAGAGGTAAACAACGTGTCCAAGCGCCAAGCCCTGGGTCGCCACCGCGCGACTCCTGTTCGCACCAATCCGCTGGAATCCATCTCGAAGGCCGTTGCGTCCAACGCCGGCTCCGTGGGCCGCCAGGCAGCCGTCATCGCTGCCGCTTCCGGCCTGGTCCTGACCCTGGGCGTCCCCGCCCAGGCCACCCCCACCGTCCGCGAGGCCGCAGCGGTTCCCGCCGGCGCACTGTCCGCGGAGACCCTCTCCGCCGAGCGCGTCGCCGTCAAGGCCGTCACCGTTCCCGCGAAGACCGAGGCCAAGTTCGAGGTCAAGCGCGCGGAGATCACCTCCAAGCCGGCCCCCGAGCCCGAGCCCGTCGTCGTGGCCGTGTCCAACACGGTCCAGTCGCAGTCCGGCGAGGCCCGTTACGCCGCCACCACGCGTGCCAACGTGAACTCCGGCGCATCCGCCGCGGCCACCACCCGCAGCACCGCCGCCTCGACGACCACGTCCTCGACCGCCACCACGGCGGCCGCAGCCCCCGCGAAGGCCGAGGCCGCTGCCTCCGCTCCGAGCGCGGGCCTCACCGGCATCGCCGCGACCGCCCGCCAGTACCTCGGCGCCCCCTACGTCTGGGGCGGCTCCACCCCGTCGGGCTGGGACTGCTCCGGCTTCATCAAGTACGTCTACGCCCAGCACGGCATCAACATCGCCCGCGGCACCTCCGCGATCCTCGGCTCCGGCCAGTTCGTGCGCACCAGCAACCCGAAGCCGGGCGACCTGGTGTTCCAGAACGGCGGCGGCCACGCCGGCATCTACTTGGGCAACGGCCAGATCATCGGCGCCCAGAACCCGTCCGTCGGCACGGTCCTGCGTCCGGCGAACAGCCCGTACGGCCCGCTCTACGGCTACTACACGCTGCGCGGCTAACACCCGCCGCTTCCGGACGCGTCGCGTCCGGCCTCTTCCCGCAAGGCCCCTCCGCTCCGGAGGGGCCTTGCGGCGTTCGGGGCCACTGCGCCCGCCCGACCCCGGTGAAATCCCAGTGCGGCCGGCGTGAAGAACCGGCGAATTCACGCCCCGACACGCCCCGGCGCGTGGCCCAGGGCACACCGCCGGCCCCGAGCTCGGTTTACGCTAGGAATCGAAAGCCCCACGCTGAACGCCGCGAGGAACGCTTCACCGGGCCCGCGGCCCTGTCAGGACAACGAGGAACGCTCATGCGAACCCTGGTACTGAACGCTGGATACGAACCGCTCGCGGTAGTCACCTTCCGCAGGGCGCTGCTCTTGGTGCTCACGGGCAAGGCGAGCGTCCTCGCCCAGGACGACGACGACCCCGTGGTGGGGCCCCGCCAGGTGATCGGCCGCCCGTCCGTGATCCTCCTGAACAGGTACATCAACGTCCCCTACCGCGGCGCCGCCTCCGTGAGCCGCCGCGGGGTCCTGCGCCGCGACGGACACGCCTGCGCCTATTGCGGCCGCCACGCCACGACGGTGGACCACGTGCAACCGCGCTCGCGCGGGGGAGCGGACACGTGGGAGAACCTCGTGGCCTGCTGCCTCGCGTGCAACTCGGCCAAGGGCAACCGCACGCTCCGCCAGCTGGGCTGGAAGCTGCGGATCACGCCGCGGGCGCCGCGCGGCGCCCAGTGGTACATCACCGAGCTGGAACGCCCGGCGCCGGCCTGGAGCGAGTTCCTCTCCAGCTCCGCGGCATGAGCTACGGGGCGATCGTCCTGGCCGGCGGCCGGGGGAGCCGGCTCGGCGGCGCCGAGAAGCCTCTCCTGGTCCATGCCGGCCGTACCCTCCTGGAGCACGCCCTCGCGGCGGTCTCCGGAGCGGAGCGCGTGGCGGTCGTCGGGCCGGCCGGACTGAAGGGCGTGGTCTCCGCCTACGTCGAGGAGTCCGGCGTGGACCAGCTCGTGGTCCTGACCCGCGAGCACCCTCCGTACGCGGGACCCGCGGCGGCCGTCGCGGCGGGACTGCGCGCGCTGCAGGAGGCGCCCGGCGTCTACGGCGAGGAGCCCCGCGCCGAGGCCGCTTCCGCGGCCGCCGCCCACGCGGGGATGCCGCCGTTCGTCGTCGTGCTGGCCGCGGACCTCGTGGAGCCGGGCCCCGCCGTCGCCGCGGTCGTGCGCGCCGCCGGGGAGGCGCTGCGCGACGGGCCAGGCGCGGGCGCCGCGTGGGTGCCCGTTGACGCGGGCGGGCGGCTGCAGACCCTGAGCTGCTCGGTCGCGACGGGGGCGCTCGCCGCCGCCGTGGAGGCGGCCGAGGCCTCGGCCGGCGGCCTCGCCGACTCCTCGATGATGCGTCTGCTTGCTAGTCTGCAGTTGGTGCGTCTTCCCCTCGAGGACCTCGTCTTCGACGACGTCGACACGTGGGCGGACGCCGGCCGGGCGGGCATCGGCCGGCCAGGAAGCTAGGAGCGGCGCCGGCCGCGGCAGGAGGACGATCGTGGCTGGACATCCCGAACTTCAGGAGTGGGCGGCGGAGCTGCTCGAGCGCTTCGAGCTCGCCGGCACCGAGATCGACATCGATGCCGTGCTGTCCCTCGCCGGGCTCGCCGCCCACGGGATCGTGCGGCCGGCGGCCCCCGTGACCACCTACATCGCCGGCTTCGCCGCCGGGCTGGCCGCGGGCCACGGCATGGCCTCGGAATCCGGGGCGATGGCCGCCGCCGACCGGCTGGCCCGTGCCGTGCTCGCGGAGCGCGCCTCCCGGGAGGCCGCTCCCGAGGGTGGGGACGCCCCGGGCGGCACCGGCCCGGGCGCCACCGCGTGAGCGGGCACCACGGCGGCCCGGACGGGCACCACGACGGCTCGGACTGGGACGACGCGCGCCGGATCGCGTACGACGCCGGGGCCCGGCTCCGGGAGCGGCTGCCCCCTGCGGAGGAACTCGGGCTCGGATCGGCCGCGGGCCGCGTGCTCGCCCGCGACGTCCGCGCCCTCCACGCGCTGCCGCACTACGCGTCCTCCGCGATGGACGGCTGGGCCGTCGCGGGTGCGGGGCCGTGGCGCGTGCGCCCGACCGCGGGGCCGCGCCACGATGCGGGCGAACCGCTCGCTCCGGGCTGGGCCGCGCCGATCGTCACGGGGGGCGCGCTCCCGGAGGGCACGACGGCGGTGCTGCGCTCCGAGCGCGGGCGGATCGAGGGCGCGGGGCCGGGCGGGACGGCGGGGACCGGCGGATCCGCGGGCGGGCTCCTGGCGGCCACGGAAGACGTCCCCGTGGGCGCCGACATCCGCCCCGCCGCGACCGAGGCCGTCGAGGGCTCGCTGCTCCTGCGCGCCGGGAGCGTGCTGACGCCCGCCGCCGTCGCCGTCGCCGCCCTGGCCGGCCACGACGGGGTGCCCGTCGCCGCGCGGCCGTCCGTGCGCCTCGTGATGACGGGCGGGGAGGTCGAGACGCACGGCCTGCCCGCGCCGGGCCGCGTCCGCGACGCGTTCGGCCCCGTCCTGCCGTCCTGCCTGGCGGCCCTCGGAGCCGGCGGGCTCGAGTCCCTGCGCATCGGGGACGACGCCACCGCCACGCGCCGGGCGATCTCGGGGGGCGGGGACGTGGTCGTCACGACGGGCGGCACGGGACGCTCGGAGGCCGACCACGTGCGCCGCGCCGCGCTCGACGAGGGGGCCGTGCTGCTCGTCGACCAGGTCGCGATGCGCCCGGGGCACCCCGCCCTGCTCGCCCGCTTCCCCGACGGCCGGCTCCTCGCGGCCCTGCCCGGTAACCCGCTCGCGGCCCTCGCGGCCGTGGCGACCCTGCTGGAACCGCTCCTGCGCGCGGCGGGCGGGCGTCCGGCGTCGTACCCCCTGCCGGTGCGCAGCGCCGCGGCCTGGGCCCCGCTCCCGCGCCGACACCGGCTCGTCCCCGCCCGCTGGACCGACGGCCCCGGCAGCGCGCTCGAGGCCGCCGACCACACGGGTCCCGCCATGATGCGCGGCCTCGCCGCCGCCGACGCGTTCCTCGTCCTTCCCCCCGAGGGCGTCCCGGACGGCGGAACGGCCCGCTGCGTCCCGCTGCCCTGGATGCCCTGACGCGGGGGACGCCGGCCGCCTCCCGCGGTGGTAGCGTCGGTCCCAGGGGACGGCGGTCCACGGCAGGGAGGAACCCATGGGACGATTGACGCAACGGCGCAAGGTGGCGCGGATGCTCGTCGACGCGCCGTCGCGGACGCGCGAGGAGACGCTCGCCGCGGAGGAGCCCCTCGAGATCAGGATCGGTTCCCGGCCCTTCAGCGTCACGATGCGCACACCCGGCGACGACTTCGACCTCGTGGCCGGCTTCCTCGTCGGCGAGGGGGTCATCGCCTCCACGGACGAGCTCGGGAGCCTGCGCTTCTGCGCCGGGGAGGACGAGGACGGGCGGCAGACGTTCAACGTCGTCGAGGCCCGGCTCGGTCCCGGAGCCGTCGCCCCCGAGCCCTCGCTCGAACGCCACGTCTACACCACGAGCTCCTGCGGGATCTGCGGGACCGCCTCGATCGACGCCGTCGCCAAGGCCGCCCGGCTGCCGCTCGAGGCGCCCGCGCCGCTCGTCTCGCTGCCCGTCCTGCTGGGCCTTCCCGGGACGCTGCGCGAGCACCAGGCGCTCTTCGGCAAGACCGGGGGAGTGCACGCCGCGGGCCTCTTCGCCCCCGACGGGTCCCTGCTGTGCCTGCGCGAGGACGTCGGCCGCCACAACGCCGTGGACAAGGTCATCGGCTGGGCGCTGCGCGACGGGCGGCTCCCGCTCGCCGGGACCGTGCTGCAGGTCTCCGGGCGGGCGTCGTTCGAGCTCGCGCAGAAGGCCCGGCTCGCGGGCATCCCCGTGCTCGCCGCGGTCAGCGCGCCCTCCTCCCTCGCCGTGGAACTGGCGGAGCGCGAGGGCCTGACGCTTGCGGCCTTCAGCAGGACGAGTAGCGTGAACATATACACCCATGCGGAACGGATCAGCGAGGAGGCGGCGCCATGAAACGGGCGGCTCCTGTCAACGACATCAACGAGGACGAGCTCAAGGTCTCCGGGCCCAAGACGTCCGCCGCGGGCGTGAAGGCGGTGCTCGTGGCCCTCGACCGCGGCGTCTCCCAGGCCGGCGTCAGCCGCACCGTGCGCTCCATGCTCCGCGTGAACCAGCGCCACGGCGTCGACTGTCCCGGTTGCGCGTGGCCCGAATCCATCACGGGGGCGCGCAAGCCCGCCGAGTTCTGCGAGAACGGGGCGAAGGCGCTCGCCGAGGAGAACACGACCCGGACGGCCGACCCCGCCTGGTGGGACGCCCACCCGCTGCCCGTCCTCGAGGACAAGACCGAGTACTGGCTGGGCAACCAGGGGCGGATCACCGAGCCGATGATGATCCGCGAGGGGGAGGACCGCTACCGTCCCGTCAGCTGGGCGGAGGCCTTCTCCACGATCGCGGAGCACGTCAACGCCACGATCCCGGACCGCTGCGTCTTCTACACCTCGGGCCGCACCGCCAACGAGACGGCGTTTATGTACCAGCTGCTCGCCCGATCGATCGGCACCAACCACCTGCCGGACTGCTCCAACATGTGCCACGAGTCCTCCGGGACCGCGCTGAACCCGACGATCGGGATCGGCAAGGGGACGGTCTCGCTCGAGGACTTCGACCACGCCGAGCTGATCTTCGTCGTCGGACAGAACCCCGGGACCAACCACCCCCGCATGCTCTCCACGCTCGCCGACGCGCGGCGGCGCGGCGCCACCGTGGTCGCCGTGAACCCCCTGCCCGAGGCCGGCCTGATGAACTTCAAGGACCCGCAGTCCCTCGGGGGCGTGATCGGGAACGGGACGACCATCGCCGACGAGTTCCTCCAGGTCAAGGTCGGCGGGGACCTGGCGCTCTTCCAGGCGTTCGGCCACCTGCTCCTGCAGGAGGAGCAGCGCGCCCCGGGCACCGTCGTCGACCCGGAGTTCATCGAGGGCCGGACCGAGGGCTTCGAGGCCTACGCCGCAGCGCGCGGGGAGATCGACTGGGACGCGACCGAGGAGGCCACCGGGCTCTCGCGCATGCGGATCGCCGAGATCGGCGCCAAGCTCGCCGCCTCCCGGGCCACGATCGTCTGCTGGGCGCTGGGCCTGACGCAGCAGCCCCACTCCGTGAACACCATCCGGGAGATCGTCAACGTCCTGCTGCTGCAGGGAAACTTCGGCAAGCCCGGCGCCGGGGCCTGCCCCGTGCGCGGCCACTCCAACGTCCAGGGCGACCGGACCATGGGGATCTGGGAGAAGATGGGCGAATGGTTCCACGCCGGCCTCGACGCCGAGTTCGGGATCACCACTCCGCGGTGGCACGGCTACGATTCCACGCGCACCGTCGAGGCCTTCGAGGACGGCGACGTCGACGTGTTCGTGTCGATGGGCGGGAACTTCTCCCTCGCGTGCTCGGACACCGAGGCGCTCGAGGCGGGCATTCGCCGCGCGGGCCTGACCGTGCACGTCTCCACCAAGCCCAACCGCTCCCACGTCGTCCACGGCCGCACGTCGATCATCCTGCCCACGCTCGGCCGCACCGACCGCGACGACAAGCACCCGGGCGGCCCGCAGTTCCTCTCCGTCGAGGACTCGATGTCCGTGGTCCACTCCACCCAGGGCCGGCTCAAGCCCGTCTCCGAGCACCTCCTCGCCGAGCCGGTCATCGTGGCGCGCATGGCACAGGCCGTCCTCGGCGAGGACCACCCCGTGGACTGGCGGGCCATGGCCGAGGACTACGACGTGATCCGCGAGCACATCTCCGCCGTCGTCCCGGGATTCGAGGACTTCAACCGGCGCGTGCGCGGCAGGAACGGGTTCGTCCTGCCCAACCCGCCGCGGGACACGCGCACCTTCGCGACGGACATCGGCCGGGCCCGGTTCACCGTGAGCCCGCTCGAGTACCTCAGCGCCCCGCCGGGGCATCTGATCCTGCAGACCGTGCGCAGCCACGACCAGTACAACACCACGTTCTACGGGGTCGACGACCGCTACCGGGGCATCTCCGACGGGCGCCGCGTGATCCTCATCCACCCCGAGGACCTCGACGCGCTCGGCTACGAGGACCGCGAGCTCGTGGACGTCATCTCCAGCTTCGACGGGACCGAGCGGCGGGCCAACCGCTTCCGGCTCGTGTCCTACCCGACCGCCCGGGGCTGCGCCGCCGCCTACTTCCCGGAGGCCAACGCGCTCGTCCACCGGGGGCTCGTGGCCCGCGAGTCCAACACTCCGGGCTACAAGGCGATGACGGTGCGCTTCGTCCCCCACGAGCGCGCCCCGTCGACGACGTTCGACGAGCGCTCGCTGACGACGGGCTGAGGGGCCGCCCGTATGAGCATGGAGCACGCGGCCTGGGGCTCGCTCTACCGGCTCTCCGACGACAAGGGGCGCCACCGCGTGGCTCCGGGAACGCTCCGCCGCGTCGTGGCCTTCGCCCGCCGCTACCAGGGCCGGCTCGCGGCGTTCATCGGGGTCTCGGTGCTCGCGGCCGTGCTCGCCGTAGCGACGCCGGTGCTTGCCGGGCGGGTCGTCGACGCGATCGTCGCCGGCGGCCCCCTGTCCACGGTCCTCGGGCTCGCCGCGCTCATCGCCGCGGTCGCGGTCGCCGAGGCCGGCGTCGGGCTGCTGAGCCGCTGGCTGTCCTCCCGCCTCGGCGAACAAGTGATCCTCGACCTGCGGACACAGGTCTTCGACCACGTGCAGCGGATGCCCATCGCGTTCTTCACGCGGACGCGCACCGGGGCGCTCGTCAGCCGCCTGAACAACGACGTCATCGGGGCCCAGTCCGCCTTCGCGGGGACCCTCTCCGGCGTCGTGAGCAACATCGTGGCGCTCGTCCTCACCGCGGCCGTCATGGTCAACACCTCGTGGCAGGTCACGCTCCTGTCCGTCGCCATGCTGCCCGTCTTCCTGATCCCCGCCCGGCGGATGGGCCACACGCTGGCGCGGCTGCGGCGCGAGGCGGCGGACCACAACGCGGCCATGGGCACGCAGATGACGGAGCGCTTCTCCGCCCCCGGCGCGACCCTCGTCAAGCTCTTCGGGCGGCCCGACGCCGAGTCGGCAGAGTTCGCCGCCCGCGCGGTGCGCGTGCGGGACATCGGAGTGAAGATGGCCATGCGGCAGTTCTTCTTCGTCACCGCGCTGACGCTCGTGGCCGCGCTCGCGCTCGCGCTGGTCTACGGGCTCGGCGGGCTCTACGCCCTGCGCGGCGAGCTGGCCGCGGGGGAGGTCGTCACGCTCGCCCTGCTCCTGACCCGGCTCTACGCGCCGCTGACCGGCCTCGCCAACGCGCGCGTCGAGGTCATGAGCGCCCTCGTGAGCTTCGAGCGGGTGTTCGAGATCCTCGACCTCGAGCCGCTCATCAGGGAACGGCCCGGCGCCCGCCCCCTCCCGGAGGGCCCCGTCTCGATCCGCTTCCGCGACGTCCGCTTCGCCTACCCCGGGGCGGACCAGGTCTCGCTCGCCTCCCTCGAAGAGGTCTCCGTGCTCGACGGACGGCCCGGGGAAGAGGTCCTGCACGGGATCGACTTCGAGGTCCCGGCGGGGCGGACGTACGCGCTCGTCGGCTCCTCGGGGGCCGGGAAGTCGACCATCGCTCAGCTGCTGGCGCGGCTGTACGACGCCGGTTCGGGCGCCGTTGAGCTCGCGGGCGTCGACGTCCGCGACGCGACCTTCGCCTCGCTGCGCGCCACGGTGGGCATGGTCACCCAGGACGGGCACCTCTTCCACGAGAGCATCGCGTCCAACCTGCGCCTCGCGGCTCCGGAGGCCGACGACAAGGCGTTGTGGGACGCGCTGCGCAGGGCCCGGCTCGAGGAGCTCGTGCGCTCGCTGCCCGACGGCCTCGCGACGACGGTGGGGGAGCGCGGCTACCGGCTGTCCGGCGGCGAACGGCAGCGGATGACCATCGCGCGCCTGCTCCTGGCGGCGCCGCGCGTCGTCGTGCTCGACGAGGCCACCGCGGCGCTCGACTCCACCAACGAGGCCGCCGTCCAGGCGGCCCTGGGGGAGGCGCTCGAGGGGCGCACCGCCGTCGTCATCGCCCACCGGCTCTCCACCATCCGCTCCGCCGACGCGATCCTCGTGGTCGAGGGCGGGCGGATCGTCGAACGCGGCCCGCACGCCGGGCTGCTCGCCGCCGGAGGGCGCTACGCCGAGCTGTACGAGACGCAGTTCGCTCAGCAGTAGCCGCGCGGCCTAGCCGCTCGCGCGGGCGGCCAGGAGCTCCGGCAGCACGTGCTCGCGCAGCAGCGGCGCGATGTCGTCGCGGAGCAGGGCCTGCGCGGGGTCGATCCAGAGCAGCTCCTCGAGCTCCGCCGCGGCCTGCGGCAGACCCCTCAGCGGCGCCGCGAAGAGGTGCGAGTCGATGAGCGTGTCCGGTTCGTTCGCGGCGGGGCCGAGCCAGTGTCCGAGCGGCTCGAGCTCGGCCGCCGCGACCGTCATCCCGAGTTCCTCGCCGAGTTCGCGGGCAGCCGCCCCGGCCGGGGTCTCGCCGCGCTCCAGCTTGCCGCCCGGCTGCATGAAGAGGCCCGTCCCGCGCTTGCGGACGAGGAGGATGCGCCCGGAGGCGTCGAGGATGCGTACGGCGGAGATGCGGAGGACGGCGGTCACCATGTCAGCGTAACAATGCGTCCCACGGGAGGGTGTGTTCGGCGTTACATCTGCCAGCTGATCTGTAGAATCGTGTTGAAGGCGGCCGCCGACATGGGGAGCAGCGCGTTCGGCCTTGGATGACGTTGGACTTGTCTCATCGGTCCGACCCTCGAACGAATGATCTGGAGACTAGATGCAACGAGGCACCAACCTCGGCAGGCTTGGCGACTTCAACCAAGCCGTGATTTTCGATTCCATCCGCCGTGCGAAGGACGGCGTCAGCAGGGTGGAACTCGCCGAATCGACCGGACTTTCCCCGCAAACCATCTCCAACGTCGTCCGTCGGCTGCTCGACGACGGTCTCGTCCGGGAGGACCGCACGGTCGTCTCCGGCCCCGGCAAGCCCCGCACGGTCCTGGAGCTCGAGACCAACCGCCTCATGGCGATCGGGATCCACCTGGATCCGGGGCTGATCAGCCTCGTCATGCTGAACCTCCGCGGCGAGGTGGCCGTGCACAAGCGCCTCGTGGCGCCGGAGGTCGGCGACCCCGCCGACACGATCGGCATCATGGCCTCCGCCGTCGAGGAGCTCATCGAGGAGTCCGGGCAGCCACGGGACCGGATCGTCGGCGTCGGAGTCGCCGCCCCCGGCCCGCTCAACCCCGCGGCGGGCATCGTCTCCGGGCCGCCCCTGCTGGACGGCTGGACCGAGGTCGAGGTCGTCAAGCCGCTCGCCGAGAAGCTCGGGCTCGAGGTGCTCCTCGAGAAGGACACGATCGCGGCCGCGATCGCTGAGCTGTGGAACGGCGACGAGGAAGAGGACCAGAACTTCATCTCCGTCTACGTGGGAACGGGCATCGGCGTCGGCATGGTCGTCGGCGGCGAGATCCTGCGCGGCGTGAGCAACAACGCCGGCGAGATCGGCCACTTCTCCGTCGGCGAGAAGGCCGCGCCCTGCGAGTGCGGCCGGGACGACTGCCTCGCCGGCGTGCTGTCCTTCGCCCACCTCTCGGCCAAGGCGCGCGAGGCCGGCCTCCCGGTGGATGCCGGGGAGGACGCCGGCGTGGCCGCGCGCGCCGAGGCAATGAACACCTTCGTCCGGCTCGCCGTCGAGGAGGAGCCGGCGGCCGTCGAGCTCCTGCGCGGCTTCTGCGCCCGGACGGCCGACATGGTCGGGCAGCTCGTCAACGTCCTCGACGTGGACAAGGTCATCGTCGGCGGGCCCATCTGGGCCGAGGTCGGGCACCAGAACATCGACGAGGTCGGCGAGATCATCAACGAGCGCTTCAGCGTGCGCAGCATCCACGGCGTGCGCGTCGTCTCCTCGACGCTGGGGGCCAACGTCGGCGCGATCGGCGGAGCCTGCGCGGTCCTCGACGCCGCGCTCTCGCCCAAGGCGAGCGCCCTGCTCCTGCGCTGAGGCCGCCCGGCGGCACCACGACACGCGCTGCGGCCGCCGCAGCCCAGGGGGGCGGCGGCGCCCGCAGCGCGCCCGGGGGGCGAATCGCCCAGGTGTCGGCTTGCGACGCCCGGACCGTGACGGACTTGACTTCCATTCTCTAGTAGATGTAGATATGGAGGTGTTGGTGGGGTGGCAACCGAGCTGCCCACCGTCGCACGCCAGGTCTCCCCGGAAACGGGTGCAGCCGCTGCGGCAGGTGGGAGAACGGCGGTTCGGCGGCCGCGGCAGAAGTACCAACAGGGCCGCCGTGCCGGTGCATCAGATGTTTTAGGGAGCCATCCGATACAACACCGGCCGGCGGTTCCCTTGTGTCCGGGGCGTGGCTGTGTCCGGTGGGTGCGGCGTGGGAGGGGCCGGGTGACCGGCACGTGCCGCGGGGAACCGGGTCCCGATAACGAAAAGTGCCCCTGACCGGAATCGAACCGATGGCCTACCCTTTAGGAGAGGGTCGCTCTATCCTACTGAGCTACAGGGGCGCCCCGCGCATCGCGCGGTGGACAGCAACCATCCTAGCGTCACCGCGGTCCCGCTTCGCGCATCTTGGAGCGCAGCGTGTGGATGAAGGCCGCCACGAGCACGCCGGCGGCAACGGCCCCCGTCGCCGCCAGCAGGACCCACCTCAGGACCGTCAGGGTGCTGGCCAGGGCCACGGCCGACGCATCGGGCGGGGTGGCCTGGAACAGGGCGTCGATCGCGTTGTTCTCCCACAGGTCCACGACGGCGAACGCCATCGGCACGGCCCAGAGCGACCAGCGCTTCCAGCCCCGCTCGACGTGGACGGCCACGGCGAGCATGGTCACGAGCGCCAGGAACAACGGGAACAGGAGCCCGGCCGTCTTGTGCAGGTAGTTCAGCTGTCCGCGGGCGTCGTCGTCCATCGCCGCGCGCAGCGCCTCGACGTGGGCGGCGTCGTAGCCGCCCGCCAGCTGGTCCGGCATGGCGAGGCCGGCCGAGAGGTCCGTCATCTGGTTCAGGGTCAGCAGGTGGTAGTACCAGAAGAGCAGGAAGACGGCGGCGAGGCCGGCGCCCAGGATCAGGTTGGCGTTGCCGCGGGCCTGCTCCGGAGTGCGCTGCGTCGTCGGGTTGACGGGCTGTCCGGCGGGTGCCGGCCGCGGGGCCGGGGGGCGCTGGGCGGAGGCGCGCTGGGCGGAGGGGCGGCGTTTGCCCGGCTTCTTCGACATGGCCTCCATTATGCCGTCCCCGTCGCGGCCCGCTTCCTCTCCGGGCACGGCGCCCGTTCCGCGGGCGTGGTGCGGCGCCGGCGCCTGTCCACGGGACGGCCGCCCGGCGGCCGGGGCGTCGGTGCCCCGCCGTAGACTGGAGGGACCATGGACTTCCTCTTCGACGACTTTGCCGAGACCCGCCCCGTCCCCGCCCGGCCAGACGCCGCCGGGCTGCTCGAGGGACTGAATCCGGAGCAGGAGCAGGCCGTGGTCCACGCCGGCGGCCCGCTGCTGATCGTCGCGGGCGCCGGATCCGGCAAGACGCGCGTGTTGTCCCACCGCATCGCCTACCTCCTGGCCACGGGCCGGGCCCGCCCGCACGAGATCCTGGCGATCACGTTCACGAACAAGGCCGCGGCCGAGATGCGCGAGCGCATCGGGGCGCTCGTCGGCCCGGACGCCGAGCGGATGTGGATCTCGACGTTCCACTCGTCGTGCGTCAAGATCCTGCGCCGCGAGGCGGCGGCCGTGGGGCTGAAGTCCAACTTCTCCATCTACGACTCCGCGGACTCGCTGCGGCTCATCACGCTCGTGGCCAAGGGGCTGGACCTGGATCCCAAGAAGTTCGCGCCGAAGGCCATCCAGCACAAGATCTCCGCCCTGAAGAACGAGCTCGTCGACGACGAGGACTTCGCCTCCACCGCGGCCCAGGACCCGTTCAGCCGGGCGGTCGCCGAGGTCTACCGGGGCTACACCCAGCGCCTGCGGCAGGCCAACGCGATGGACTTCGACGACCTCATCGGCCAGGTCGTCAACATCTTCCGGGCCTTCCCCGCCGTCGCGGACAACTACCGCCGGCGCTTCCGCCACGTGATGGTCGACGAGTACCAGGACACCAACCACGCGCAGTACGCCCTGGTCCGCGAGCTGACCGGTCCGGACGGGGCGACGCCGGGCGGCGAGCTCACGGTCGTCGGCGACTCGGACCAGTCGATCTACGCCTTCCGCGGCGCCGACATCCGCAACATCGTGGAGTTCGGCAAGGACTACCCCGACGCCCACACCATCAAGCTGGAGCAGAACTACCGCTCGACGCAGACCATCCTGACCGCGGCGAACGCCGTGATCTCGCGCAACCCGGACCGTCCCGAGAAGCGTCTCTGGACCGCGGAGGGGGACGGCGCCAGGATCACCGGCTACGTCGGGGAGTCCGAGCAGGACGAGGCCCGCTGGATCGCCGAGGAGATCCTGCGGCTCAACGACGAGGAGGGCATCCGCCCCGGCGACGTGGCCGTCTTCTACCGCACCAACGCGCAGTCGCGGTCCCTCGAGGAGCAGCTCATGCGCATGGACCTGCAGTACAAGGTGGTCGGCGGCACCCGGTTCTACGACCGCAAGGAGATCAAGGACGCGCTGGCCTACCTCCGGGTCCTCGTGAACCCGGAGGACGACGTCAACGTCCGCCGCATCCTCAACGAGCCCAAGCGGGGGATCGGCGACCGGGCCGAGTACGCCGTCGCCGCCCTCGCGGAGCGCGAGCGGATCAGCTTCATGGAGGCCCTGCGCCGCGCCGACGAGGCCCCCGGCATGGCCTCGCGCAGCGTCAACGCCGTGGCCGGGTTCGTGAAGATCATCGACGACCTCGCCGTCGTCGCCGAGGGCTCCGGGGCCGCGGCCTCGCTCGAGGCGGTCCTGGAGCAGACCGGGTACCTCGAGATGCTGCGCACGTCCAAGGAGATCCAGGACGAGTCCCGCGTGGAGAACCTCGCCGAGCTCGTCGCCGTCGTCCGCGACTACGAGCGCGACAACCCGGACGGGACGCTCGGCGACTTCCTGGAGCAGGTCTCGCTCGTCGCCGACGCCGATTCCGTCCCGGACGCGCCGACGGACGAGACGGGGGCGGACATGGCCCGCCGCGAGGGCATGGTCACGCTCATGACCCTGCACACCGCCAAGGGGCTCGAGTTCCCGGTCGTGTTCCTGACGGGCATGGAGCACGGGATCTTCCCGCACCAGCGCTCCCTCGTGGACGCGCGCGAGCTGGCCGAGGAGCGGCGGCTCGCCTACGTCGGCCTGACCCGTGCCCGACGCCGGCTCTACGTCACGCGCGCCGAGTACCGCAGCCTGTGGGGCCAGTCCCAGTACAACCCGGCGAGCCAGTTCCTCGAGGAGATCCCGGCCGAGCTCATGGACTGGAAGCGGGAAGGCGCGGTCCGTGCCGCGCCGGGCGGATTCGGGGGCTCGATCCGGCGGGACTTCGCCACGAGCCGCTACGACAACGGCTCCCACTGGGGGGCCGCCGCGTCCGTTCCCGGCCGCCGGAGCGGCGACGCCGAGTCCGGCGCGCTGCGCACCGCCCCGACCGCGCGGGCGGCCGGGCGCGTCCAGCCGCAGAAGGAGGTCATCCAGCTGTCCGTGGGGGACAAGGTCTCCCACTCCTCGTTCGGCTCCGGGACCGTGCTCGCGCTCGAGGGGGCGGGGGACAAGACGGTCGCCAAGGTGAAGTTCGGGGCGGACGAGAAGCGCCTCCTGCTGCGCTACGCGCCGCTGACCAAGGCCGATTGAGCGCCTAGCGCACGCATGACCCGTCTACAACTTGTAGAACTGTGCGCTTGGACACGAAAGCGATACTCTGGGCACGGCGTTCAACGCCTGGGGACTAAAGTTCCACTTGGAGCCTCATGGGCCATCGCGCCCCCGGCTCCGAGTCAGAAACGACTTCGACGTAGAAGGACACCAGCCCGTGGACCTGTATGAATACCAGGCGCGCGATCTGTTCGAGGCACACGGGGTTCCCGTGCTCGCAGGCATCGTTGCGTACACTCCCGAAGAAGCCAAGGCAGCCGCAGAGAAGATCGGCGGCGTCGTCGTCGTCAAGGCCCAGGTCAAGGTGGGCGGTCGCGGCAAGGCCGGCGGCGTCAAGGTCGCCAAGACCGCGGACGAGGCGTTCGAGCACGCCTCCAACATCCTCGGCATGGACATCAAGGGCCATACCGTCAACAAGGTCATGATCGCCCAGGGTGCCGACATCGCCGAAGAGTTCTACTTCTCCGTCCTGCTGGACCGCGCCAACCGCAACTACCTGGCGATGTGCTCGGTCGAAGGCGGCATGGAGATCGAGCAGCTCGCCGTCGAACGTCCCGAGGCCCTCGCCAAGGTCTCCGTCGACCCGGGCACCGGCATCGACGCCGCGAAGGCCGACGAGATCGTCGCTGCCGCGAACTTCCCCGAGGAGCTGCGCGGCAAGGTCGCCGAGACCATCCTGAAGCTGTGGGACGTCTTCACGAAGGAAGACGCCACGCTCGTCGAGGTCAACCCGCTGGTCCGCACGGGCGCCGGTGAGATCATCGCCCTCGACGGCAAGGTCTCCCTCGACGAGAACGCCTCCGAGGTCCGCCACCCGCACCACGAGGAGCTCGAGGACAAGGGCGCCGCCGATCCGCTCGAGGCCAAGGCCAAGGAGGCCGGCCTCAACTACGTCAAGCTCGACGGCCAGGTCGGCATCATCGGCAACGGCGCGGGCCTGGTCATGTCGACCCTCGACGTCGTCGCCTACGCCGGCGAGAACCACGGCAACGTCAAGCCCGCGAACTTCCTGGACATCGGCGGCGGCGCCTCGGCCGAGGTCATGGCCGCGGGCCTGGACGTCATCCTGGGTGACGAGCAGGTCAAGAGCGTGTTCGTGAACGTCTTCGGCGGCATCACCGCGTGCGACGCGGTCGCCAACGGCATCGTCAAGGCCCTCGAGATCCTGGGCGGGGCCGCGACCAAGCCGCTCGTCGTCCGCCTGGACGGCAACAACGTCGACGAGGGCCGCCGCATCCTGCGCGAGGCGAACCACCCGTTGGTCACCCTTGCCACCACCATGGACGAGGGCGCCGACAAGGCCGCCGAGCTGGCGAACGCCTAAGGATCAGGGGAAAACAAACATGGCTATCTTCATCAACAAGGATTCCAAGGTCATCGTCCAGGGCATCACCGGCGGCGAGGGCTCCAAGCACACGGCCCGGATGCTGCACGCCGGCACCAACGTCGTCGGCGGCGTGAACGCCCGCAAGGCCGGGACCACGGTCTCCCACGCGGACAACGCCGGCAACGTCGTGGACCTCCCGGTCTTCGGCACGGTCGCCGAGGCGATCGCCGAGACCGGCGCCGACGTCTCGATCGTGTTCGTCCCGCCGGCCTTCACCAAGGACGCCGTCGTCGAGGCCATCGAGGCCGAGATCGGCCTCGTCGTGGTCATCACCGAGGGCGTCCCCGTGCAGGACTCCGCCGAGTTCTGGGCCCTGGCCCAGTCCAAGGTCGACGCCGACGGACAGCAGATCACCCGCATCATCGGCCCGAACTGCCCCGGCATCATCACGCCGGGCGAGTCCCTCGTGGGCATCACCCCGGCGAACATCACCGGCAAGGGCGGCGTGGGCCTGGTCTCCAAGTCCGGCACCCTGACCTACCAGATGATGTACGAGCTGCGCGACCTGGGCTTCTCGACCGCGATCGGCATCGGCGGCGACCCGGTCATCGGCACGACCCACATCGACGCCCTGGCGGCGTTCGAGGCCGACCCGGAGACCAAGGCGATCGTCATGATCGGCGAGATCGGCGGCGACGCCGAGGAGCGCGCGGCCGAGTTCATCAAGGCCAACGTCACCAAGCCGGTCGTCGGCTACGTCGCCGGCTTCACCGCCCCGGAGGGCAAGACCATGGGCCACGCCGGCGCCATCGTCTCCGGCTCCTCCGGCACCGCCCAGGCCAAGAAGGAGGCCCTCGAGGCCGCGGGCGTGAAGGTCGGCAAGACCCCGTCCGAGACCGCGCACCTGCTGCGCGAGGTCTACCCGGTCCTCGAAGAGGCCTCGGCCCTCTAGGACCCGCTCCACGGACCGCACGACGCCGGCCCGCACTCCCGACCCGGGGGTGCGGGCCGGCGTCGTACCCGGCTCAGGCGGGGCCGGTGCTCGAGCGCACCACGAGGCGCGGGACCACGCGCTCCGCGGCCGGCGCGCCCGTTCCCCCGCCGGCACGGTACACGGCCGCCTCGAGGGCGGCCTCCGCGAGCGCCGAGGGGTCCACGTCCACCGTCGTCAGGTCCATGAACGGCCACGAGGCGACGGAGCTGTCGTCGAATCCCGTCACGGAGACGCGCCCGGGCACGGCGACGCCGCGGGAGGCCAGCGCGGCCATGACGCCGACGGCGCAGCGGTCGTTCGCCGCCATGATGGCGGTCGGGGAGGCCTCCCGGTCCAGCAGCTGAACGGCGGCGCGGTATCCGGCCTCCTCGGTGTAGGCCGCCTCCACCGTGTCCGGGGAGAGGCCGCGTGAGCGCATCTGCTGCGCATAGGCCGTCCGGCGGGCCGCGGCGTTGGGGCCGGACCCGCCCGAGACGTGGGCGATGCGGCGGTGGCCCAGATCCACGAGGTGATCCACGAGCAGTGCGAAGCCCGCGGCGTCGTCGGCGCGGACGTCGTCGTGCCCGTCACCGGCGGCCGGGCCGCCCAGCTGGACGAGCGGCACGGTGTCCGGGAGGCCGTCGATCGTGTCCAGCCCCGAGTCGCCCGAGAGGACCAGGAGCGCCTCGATCCGCTGGCCCAGGAGCTCGGCCAGCGCCCCGGCCTGCGGGCGGGACGGCCCGTGCGGGCCGAGCGCGAGGGAGTAGCCGCGGGCGGCCGCGGCCGTGAGCAGGCGCTCGACGAGGTCGGCCTCGAAGGGCTCCTTCATCGAGAACAGGACGCCGAGCCGGTGGCTGCGCCGCCCACGCAGCAGGCGCGCCGATTGGTCCGGGTGGTAGCCGAGCTCCTGCGCGGCCGCCCGGACGCGGCGGCGCGACTCCTCGCTGGGCCCCTCGGCGTCCCGGAGCACGAGGGAGACGAGCTGGCGGGAGACCCCGAGGTGCTCCGCGATGTCGTGCATGGTGGGTCTCAGGGGCATGGAAACATCTTCGCACGACCCTCTAGCACGTGCTATTGGCACGTGCTAACTTGTTCGCATGACTACGACATCCCCCGCGGCCCAGACGGCCGGCCGCTCCTTGAACCCCGCATCCCCCGTCCGCCTCGCCGTCGTCGGCACGGGGTGGATCGGCGCCTTCCACGCCCGCACCGTCGCCGAGCGGCTCCCCGGCGTCGTCCTTTCCGCCGTCGTCGACCCCGTCACCGCATCGGCCCGCCGCGTGGCCGGCCCGTTCGGCGCCGGGGTCTTCACGGATCTCGAGGGGCTCCTGGCCGCGGACGCGGCCGACGGGGTCGTCATCTCCTCGCCCTCCACGACCCACGCCGACCTCGTCGTCCAGGCCGCCGAGGCCGGGAAGGCCGTCTTCGTCGAGAAGCCCATGGCGCACACCCTCGAGGACGCCGACCGGGCCATCGCCGCCGCCCGAGGCGCCGGGGTGCCGCTGCAGCTGGGCTTCAACCGCCGCTTCGCGGCCGACTTCGCCTCCGCCCACGAGCGCGTCGCCGCCGGCGGCATCGGCACCCCGCAACTGCTGCGCTCGCTGACCCGCGACCCGGAACTCGCGGACCCGGCCCGCGTGAAGCCCTGGACGATCTTCACCGAGACCCTCATCCACGATTTCGACACGCTCAACTGGTTCAACCCCGGCGCCCGGCCCGTCGAGGTCTTCGCGATGGGCGACGCGCTCGTCGCGCCGGAGCACAAGGACCGCGGCCTGATCGACACGGCCGTGGTCACCATCCGCTACGACAACGGGGCGCTGGCCGTCGCCGAGGCCAGCTTCCAAGCCGTCTACGGCTACGACGTGCGCGGTGAGTTCTTCGGCAGCGGCGGTATGGTGACCGCCGGGGACGTCCGCGCCACGAACATGCGCTACTACGGGGCCGCCGGTCAGGAGGCGGGGACGACGCGCCTGAACATCGAGCTGTTCGCGCAGGCCTACACGGACGAGCTGGCGGCGTTCGCGCAATCGGTCCGCACCGGCGTGCCGACGGGGCCCGACGGCGGCGATGCCCGCGCGGCGCTCGCGATCGCCCTGGCCGCGATCCGCAGCGTCTCGACGGGCCGGCCCGTGTCCCTGGGTGCCGACGGGACGCCCGCGTGAGCGCGGACCCGGGGCCCCGCCCCGTCCTGGCGGCGTGCGCGGAGATGCTCTTCCCCGAGCTCGACATCGTCGAGCGGGCCGAGCGGCTGCGCGAGGCGGGCTTCCTCGTGGAAGTGTGGGACTGGTCCACGAAGGACCTTCCCGCCCTGGCCGCGACGGGGGCGGAGTTCTCCTCCATGACCGGGTACCTGCGGGGCGACCTCGTGGACCCGGCCGGGGCCGACGATCTCGTGGCCACCGCGCGCGAATCCCTCGACGCGGCGGACCTCCTGGACGTGCCCCGGCTGAACCTCCACGGGACGGGCCTCGACGCACGCGGCCTGCCCGTCGTCCCGCGCCACGCCACAACGGGCGCCGACTTCCTCGCGGCGGCGCGCACCCTGGAACGCCTCGCGGCGCTCGGCGAGGCGCGCGGACGGGTCTTCACCCTCGAGAACCTGAACCGCGCCGTGGACCACCCCGGCGTCCCGTTCGGCGCCGCGGGCGACACCCTGGCGCTCGTCTCCGCCGTCGACAGCCCGCACCTGAGGCTCAACCTGGACCTGTACCACGCGCAGATCGGCGAGGGGAACCTGATCGAGCTCGTGGGCCGGGCGCTGCCCTGGGTCGGCGAGATCCAGGTCGCCGACGTCCCGGGCCGCTGCGAACCGGGGACGGGCGAGGTCAACTACGCCGCGATCGCCCGCGCCCTGCGTGGCCACGGTTACACGGGCGTCGTCGCACTGGAGGCCTTCGCCTCCGGCGACTCCGAGGCGGCGCTCGAGGCGTTCCGCGCCGCCTTCGCCTGACAACGCTGCAAAGGTTCCCGTTTCCCGCAGATCCGCTCCGGCGTGTCGGCGGTACACGCCGGGGCGCGGCCGGGCGGATCCGCGAGAAAATGGGAAGCCCCCCGGGGCCGGTCTGGCATAGGCTGGTCTCCGGTCCGGATCCAGGCGCCGGACACCCCGAGAGCTGCCACCGCAGGAGGACCCATGCGCGCGACCATCATCCACGGCCCCGGCGACATCCGCGTCGAGGACCGCCCGGAGCCCCGCCTCCTCGCGGCCTCGGACGCCGTGGTGCGGGTGACCGCCAGCTGCGTCTGCGGCTCCGACCTCTGGCCCTACCGCGGCGTGCGCCCCACGGAGGACCCCCGGGCGATCGGCCACGAGTTCGTCGGCATCGTCGAGCAGGTCGGGGACGGTGTCGAGACCCTGACTCCCGGCGACTTCGTGATCGCCCCGTGGGCCAACAGCTGCGGTCGCTGCCCGGCGTGCCGCGATGGCGTCCACGTGGCGTGCGAGCACCGCGCCTCCTGGGGCGGTCAGGACGAGCACGGGCTGCCCGTCGACGGCGGCCAGGGCGAGGCGGTCCGTGTCCCCAACGCGGACGGCACGCTCGTGGCCGTCCCGCTCGAGCGGATCCCCGCGGACCGCCGCGAGGGCGCGGACGGACTGCCGGACGAGGCCCTGCTCAAGTCCCTCCTGACCCTCTCGGACGTCATGGGCACGGGGCACCACGCGGCCGTCGCCGCCGGGGTCGGGCCCGGCAAGAGCGTCGTCGTGGTCGGCGACGGCGCCGTGGGCCTGTGTGCCGTCCTCGCGGCGAAGCGGCTCGGTGCCGAGCGGATCATCGCGATGTCCCGCCACGACGACCGTGCCGCGCTCGCCCGGGAGTTCGGGGCGGACGACGTCGTCGCGGAGCGCGGCCAGGAGGCCGCCGCGCGGGTGCGTGGGCTGCTGGGCGGGGTGCTCGCGGACTGCGTGCTCGAATGCGTCGGGAGCGCCGAGTCCATGGACCAGGCGCTGCGCTCGACCCGGCCCGGCGGTTCCGTGGGCTTCGTCGGCGTCCCGGCGGGAGGCGCGGAGCTGCCGATCGGGGTCCTCTTCTCCAAGAACATCTCCGTCGGCGGCGGGGCGGCCTCGACGCGCGCCTACCTGCCCGAGCTGCTCGAGGACGTCCTCGAGGGCCGGATCGACCCGGGACGGGTCTTCGACGCGGTGCTGCCGCTCGAGGAGGCGGCCGAGGCCTACCGGGCGATGGACGAGCGGCGTTCCATCAAGGTCATGCTGACCCCGTAGGACGCAGCCGGAAGAACGACGTCCCGGCCCGCTCGTGGGCGCCGGGGACGAGGAGCCGGCGCAGGTCCGGGCTCCACTCCACGTCCGCGAGCACGCGCCCGCGGACGGCCTCGGAGACGGCGTCGAAGTCCTCCGCCTCGAGGAGCCACTCCACCTCGCCCGTATTCAGGCGCACGATGCGGCGGTGGGCGTCGAGCCGGAGCGTGGCGGAGACCCAGTCGCCCGCGAAGCGCGGCGCCGAGCGGGCCGCGGGGCGGCGGGCGGACCGGCGCGGGGCGGCGGTCGTGGCGCCGGCGGCCGCACCGCGGGAGGCCGGGGAAGCCGGCCCGTCGGGGCCGGTGAGGGGATGCTGAAGAGTCGCCATGGCGTTCCTTCCGGACTGTCCTTGCCCGGACGCGGCTGCGCGCGGGCCGCTTCGTCATCCGAACCACCCGCCGAACAATCCGGTCCGCGGACGTGCCGCGGTTCGCAGTGGGGTTGGTGCATGGCCAGTCGGAGCTTGGCGCCATGTCTCGTGAAGCTGGAACCAGTCTAGGCACCGGTACCGGAGCCGTGGCAAGGCCGCGGCGCCCGGGCCGACATCCGGCGTCGTACTCCGGGGCACAACGCCCCTCGGCGCCGCCGGATGACCCCGGATGACGCGTCCTAGGCCTCCAGGAGGCCGCGGATGTCGTCGGCCGTCATCGCGGAGCCGAAGCCCTCGCCCTCGTCCATGACGGAGGAGATCAGCTTCCGCTTGGCGTCCTGCAGCGCCACCACCTTGTCCTCGATCGTGTCCTTGGCGACCAGCCGGTACACCATGACGTTGCGCGTCTGCCCGATCCGGTGCGTCCGGTCCACGGCCTGGGATTCGGCGGCGGGGTTCCACCACGGGTCCAGGAGGAAGCAGTAGTCGGCCTCGGTCAGGTTCAGGCCGAAGCCGCCGGCCTTGAGCGAGATCAGGAACACGGGGGCGCGGCCGGACTTGAACTCCGCGATCACGTCGGCGCGGCGCCGCGTGGAGCCGTCGAGGTACGCGTACTCGACGCCCTCGGTCTCGAGTCGGGCCGCGGCCTTCTTGAGGAAGGAGGTGAACTGGCTGAACACGAGCGCGCGGTGTCCCTCGGCGAGGACGTCCTCGAGCTGCTCGAACAGGACGTCGAGCTTGGCGGACGCCACGCCGTCGTACTCGGGGTCCACGAGCGAGGCGTCGAGCGAGAGCATCCGCAGCAGGGTCAGCGACTGGAAGATCGTGAAGCGGTTCCGGTCCATGTCCTCGACGAGGCGCAGGATCTTCTGCCGCTCGCGCTGCAGGTGGGTGTCGTAGATCTTCCGGTGCTTCGGCGCGAGCTCGACGTGCAGGACCTGCTCCTGCTTGGGCGGCAGGTCGGTGACCACGGCGGACTTGGTGCGGCGCAGCATAAACGGCCGGATCCGCCGCCGCAGCCGCGCGAGCGGCTCGTCGAGGCCCTGCTTCTCGATGGGCCGCTGGTACTGCTCGGCGAAGCGCACGGCGGAGGGGAAGAGCCCGGGGGAGGTGATCGCGAAGATCGACCAGAGCTCCATGAGGTTGTTCTCCATGGGCGTGCCCGTGATGGCGAGCTTGAAGCGCGCGTTCAGGTCGCGGGCCGCGTGGTGGGCCTTGGTCGCCTTGTTCTTCACGAACTGCGCCTCGTCGAGCACGAGCCCGGCCCAGTGCACGGAGTGGTAGGCCTCGGCGTCGAGCCGGAAGAGGGTGTAGGAGGTGACGACGACGTCGTTCTCCGCGGCGAGTTCGGCCAGCCGCCGCGGGGCGCGGGCCTGGGTGTCGGTGACGGCGGCGACCGTGAGCGAGGGGGCGAAGCGCGCGGCCTCGTCGGCCCAGTTCGAGACGACGGAGGTGGGGGCAACGACGAGGAAGGGGCCGGGCACCAGGGCGGAGGACGACGCCGGGGCCCCGGCCGCCGCCTCGAGCGCCGCGGGGGCGGGGGCCGGGTCGGCGGACGCCCACTGCTCCTTGGCGTGGAGCATGAGGGCGAGGGTCTGCACGGTCTTGCCGAGGCCCATGTCGTCGGCGAGGACCCCGCCGAGCCCGTTGCGCCACAAGCGGGCGAGCCATGTGAAGCCCTCGTGCTGGTAGGGGCGCAGCCGGGCGTCGAGCGTGCCGGGTAGTTCCGCCGGCTCGCCCTCGGCCGCCCCGAGCAGGGCGCCGACGCCCGCGAACCACGAGTCCGGGCCCTCCGTGTGGGTCGCGAGGGCGTCGAGCTCCTCCCACAGCGAGGCCTGGTAGCGCGTGAGGCGCAGCTCGTGGGACTTCTCCGTGAGCTGTCCGGCCTCGGTGACGAGCTCGCGCAGCTTGTCGAAGAGGGGCTGTTCGAGCGAGAAGTACGTCTTGTCCGGCATGAGCATCCGCGTCTGCCCGCGGGAGAGGGCGCGGAGGATGTCGGCGAACGGGATGCGCAGCTCGCCGACCGCGATCACGAGGCCGAGGTCGAACCAGTCGCGGCGTTCGGACTCGACGGTCGTGACGGTGAGCTCGGGGGACTCGGTGAGCTCGTGGTAGTCCGGTTGCGTGCCCTGGGTGACGACGACGAGTCCGTCGATCGCCTCGAGAGCGGGCAGGGTGCGCCGCACGAAGTCCACGGTGTCGAGGCCGCGGAGGGTGCGCGGGGCGAGGACGCGCGCCGCGAGGGACGGGGTGCGCTCGAGGACCTCGAGGGCCGCGTTCTCGAGCTCGGTCTCCGCCTCGGCATCCCGCGTGTCCGCGTCGACCGGGACCTGTCCGTAGTCGAAGTCCCAATCCAGCTCGGCCGTGTCGTCGCCGCGGTAGCGCACGCGCAGCACGAGCTTCGGCGGCTCGATCGGGGGCAGCTCCACGGACCGGTCCGGGCTGAGCACCGCGACGCGGCGGCCGAGGCGCGGGTAGACCGTGGAGAGGAAGCCGTCGATGTCCGACTCCGGGACGGTGACGGCCTCGGGGTGGCGCAGGACCTCGATCTCCGTCGCGTCGAGGCGCCCCTCGGCGGGGGAGAGGACGATCAGCTCGCGCGCGGCGTCCGCGGCGTAGACGCCGTGGTTGCCGATCGGGCCCACGGCCGCGCCGGGTTCCAGCTCGAGCTGGCGCCCGTCGATCGAGAGCAGGGGGACGAGCCTCAGCCCGGCGTCCGCGGCCGTTCCGGCCGGTGTCCCCGCGCCGTTCCGGAACGCCGCGAGCGCCACGGCGGCCGGCGAGCCGAGGACGATCCGGGTCTCGCCGCGCACGCCGATGAAGCGGATCCCGAGGCTTCCCGCCTCCGCCAGGAGCATCCAGAGCAGGGGGGAGGAGAACTCGTCGAGGTAGAGCCAGTCGTTGTCCTCGCCGAAGTAGAGCTGCCCGTTGGCGCGGTAGAGCGGCACGAACTGGCAGAACCAGCGGTGCTGCTCCGGGTCCAGCGTCAGGCCGTAGGTCTTGAAGCTGATGGTGTTCCAGCGCAGGTTCCCGCGGACCCAGCGCCCGTTGCCGGAGAGCACCATGGGGCGCACGCCGAGGCGCCAGCGGTGGCCGGAGGAACGCTGGTGCCCGACGCCGGAGCCCGGCGCCCACTGCCGGTGCGCGGTCTGGGTGGTGTCCTGGAGCTCGAACTGCAGCGCGAGGGGCTGCACGGGCGGGTGCTCCCCGCGTTCGGAACCCGGCCGGCCGCCGCGCGCCGTCCCCGCGGCGGCCGCGGCGCGCTGGCCCGCGCCGAGCAGGCCGTTCAGGCTCTCCCGCCAGGCCGGGGCCGCGGCGGTGGCCGGGGTGCCCTCGTAGACCTCGTCGCGGGCGCGCAGGTGCAGGGTGTTGGAGTAGATCATGAGCGCGGCCGCGTGCTTGCAGTCGGCGCCGACGGGGCACGAGCAATGGGCATCCGCGATGGTCCAGGCCCCCTTGGCCGCGCGCAGCTGCACGCGCGTGCGGTAGGGGACGGCCGCCGTGCCCTCGACGCGGCCCGTCAGGAGGGCGTCCTGCGGGGCCCACCGGAGCTCGGGGATGTGCTGGCTGTTCGCGTAGCCCTTGCCGCGCGTGAAGGCCGCCCCGCCGACGACGCGCAGGATCTCGCGGGCGTCGATCAGGGGATGCGAAGGCACGGGCATCCTCCCATCGTTTCACGACGACGCGGGTGCCCGCCAACCGGGGCGGGGTGGCTGTGGGCGGGGCGCCGAGACGCCCAGGTTAAGCCACTTGTAAGTATGTCAGTACAAACCTTTGACAGGACAAAGATTCTGGTGCAGAGTGTCTGTGTGCGTTGCCTCACACGGAAGACCCGCAGGGTGTCCCGGGGCAGGCCGCCCCGGCGATGAAAGGAAGTCGATCAGCGTGAACCTCGACGTGCTGACCATGGGACGCATCAGCGTCGACATCTACCCCAACGACATCGGCGTGGGCCTCGCCGACGTCGGCAGCTTCGGCAAGTACCTCGGAGGATCACCGACCAACGTGGCGGTCGCCGCGGCGCGGCACGGGCGCCGGGCCGGCGTCGTGACCCGCGTCGGCGACGACGACTTCGGGGGCTACCTCCTGCGCGAGCTCGAGCGCTACGGCGTCGACGCCGCCCAAGCCGTCCGCGTCGCCGGGCTGCAGACACCCGTGACGTTCTGCGCGATCCAGCCGCCCGAGGACTTCCCGCTCTACTTCTACGGGCGCCAGCCCACCGCCCCGGACTGGGAGATCCGCGCCGACGAGCTCGACCTCGACGCCGTGCGCGGCGCCCGGATCTTCTGGTCCACCGTCACGGGCCTGAGCCGCGAACCGAGCCGGGCCGCGCACCTCGCCGCCCTGGCCGCCCGCACCGGACTCGGCGAGGGCGCATTCACGGTCCTGGACCTCGACTACCGGCCGATGTTCTGGGACTCGGAACAGGCCGCCCACGAGCAGCTCGCCGCCATCCTGCCGCACGTGGGCGTCGCCATCGGCAACGACACCGAGTGCGCCGTCGCCGTCGGCCGCGGAACCCCCGACGAGCAGGCGGACCGGCTGCTCGACGCGGGCGTCGAGATCGCCGTCGTCAAGCTCGGCCCCGAGGGCGTCATGGCCAAGACCCGCACCGAGCGCGTGGTCTCCGCCCCCGTGCCCGTGCAGACCGTCAACGGGCTCGGCGCGGGAGACTCCTTCGGAGGCGCTTTCTGCCACGGACTCCTGGCCGGTTGGCCGCTCGAGACGGTCCTCGACTACGCCAACGCCTCCGGGGCCATCGTGGCCTCCCGGCTCGCCTGCTCCGAAGACATGCCCACTCCCGCCGAAGTCCTCGCCCTGCTCGCCGAGCGCGGGCGCCTGACCCCGGCCCTGGAAGAACTGGAGGGCGCCCAGTGAGCCTTCACTCCATCGACCCGCAGGACCCCCGGCGCTACGAGCAGCTCACGCGGCTCCGGCTCGAGGATCCCGGCGCCGTGGCCGCCGCGGCCGTGGCCCGCCGGCGCCACCCGGGCCCCGTCCTGGGCCGGCAGAACTTCATCATCGCGGCCGACCACCCGGCCCGTGGGGCGCTCGCCGTCGGTTCCGATGCGACGGCCATGGCCGACCGGCGCGACCTCCTGGACCGCCTGCGCACCGCGCTCGAGAACCCGGCCGTCGACGGCGTGCTCGCGAGCCCCGACGTCATGGACGACCTCCTGCTCCTCGGTGCGCTCGAGGGCAAGCTCGTCTTCGGCTCCATGAACCGCGGGGGGCTCGCAGGATTCGTCAACGAGCTCGACGACCGCTTCACGGGTCACACCGCCGAGGCGCTCGCGGCGTTCGGGGCCGACGGCGGCAAGATGCTCACCCGGATCGGCCTCGGGGACCCCGCGACGGCCTCGGTCCTGGAGAACACGGCCCACGCGATCGACGAGCTCGCCGCGCGGGGCCTGATCGCCATGGTCGAGCCGTTCCTCTCCTCCTGGGTCGACGGGCGGGTCCGCAACGACCTCTCGGCCGACGCCGTCGTCAAGTCCGTCGCGATCGCCTCCGGACTCGGGGCCACGAGCGCCTACACCTGGATGAAGCTGCCCGTGGTGGCGGAGATGGAACGCGTCATGGCGGCCACGACGATGCCGACCGTGCTCCTGGGCGGCGACCCCGACGGCGCCCCCGACGAGGTCTTCGCGAGCTGGTCGGACGCCCTCGCCCTCCCGGGCGTCCAGGGCCTGACCGTGGGCCGCACCCTCCTGTATCCTCCCGACGGCGACGTCGCCGCCGCGGTGGCAACGGCCGCCTCCCTGCTCAAGACCACGCCGGCCCCGGCCGCCGCGGGCATCACCTCGAAGGAGTCCTAGAAGACATGGCACAGCGCACCCTGACCGTCGCGCAGGCGGTCGTCGAGTTCCTCGGGCGCCAGTACGTCGTCGACTCGGTCGGCGGGCAGGACTACCGCGGCCGGCTGATCCCCGGCATGTTCGGGATCTTCGGCCACGGCAACGTCGCCGGCGTCGGACAGGCCCTGAAGCAGTGGCAGGCCGCCGATCCCACGCTCATGCCCTACTACCAGGGACGCAACGAGCAGGCGCAATCGCACCAGGCCGTCGGCTACGCCCGCCACACGCGCCGCCGCGCGACGTACGCCGTGTCCACGTCGATCGGCCCCGGCTCTTCCAACCTGCTCACGGGCGCCGCGCTGGCCACGGCCAACCGCCTGCCCGTCCTGCTGCTGCCGAGCGACACCTTCGCGACGCGGGCCGCCGACCCCGTGCTCCAGCAGCTCGAGCACCCCCATGGCTACGACATCACGGTCAACGACGCGTTCCGCCCGCTGTCCAAGTACTTCGACCGGGTCAACCGGCCCGAGCAGTTGTTCTCCGCGTTCATGCACGGGCTGCGCGTGCTGACGGACCCGGCCGAGACCGGTGCCGTGACGATCTCGCTCCCGCAGGACGTCCAGGCCGAGGCCTTCGCGGTCCCCGAGGAGTTCCTCGCCGAGCGCGAGTGGCGGATCCGCCGCCCCGAGCCGGACGCCGCCGACATCGCCGAGGCCGCGCGCCGCATCCGCGCGGCCAAGCGCCCCCTCGTCGTCGCCGGAGGCGGCGTGCTCTACGCGTTCGCCCAGGACCAGCTCGCCGCGTTCGCCGAGGCCACCGGGATCCCCGTCGGCTACACGCAGGCCGGCGTCGGCTCGCTGCCCTGGGACGCCCCGTACTGCCTCGGCGCGATCGGCTCCACGGGGACGACGGCGGCGAACGCCCTGGCGCGGGAGGCGGACCTCGTGATCGGGATCGGCACGCGCTACGAGGACTTCACCACGGCCTCGAGGACGGCGTTCCAGAACCCGGACGCCTCCTTCATCAACATCAACGTCGCCGCCCTCGACGCGTACAAGCACGGGACGTCCCTGCCGATCGTCGCGGACGCCCGCAAGGCCCTCGAGGCGCTGACGACGGCGCTGTCCGGGTACCGCGTCGGCGCGGACCTCGAGCACGTGGTCGCCGAGGAGAAGCGGCGCTGGGACGCGACCGTCGACGAGGCGTTCACGACCCGCCATGCCCCGCTGCCGGCGCAGAACGAGATCATCGGCGCCGTCCGCGGCGCCATGGCGGACACCGATGTGGTGGTCTGCGCCGCCGGCTCGCTGCCCGGGGACCTGCACAAGATGTGGCGCGTCAAGGACGCCTACGGCTACCACGTCGAGTACGCGTTCTCCTGCATGGGCTACGAGATCGCCGGCGGGCTCGGCGTCAAGCGGGCCGCGCTCGACGAGGCCGCGGCGGACGGGACCGAGGCGCGCGACGTCGTCGTCATGGTCGGCGACGGCTCCTACCTGATGATGCATACCGAGCTTGTCACCGCGGTGGCCGAGGGGATCAAGCTCATCACCGTGCTCATCCAGAACCACGGCTACGCCTCGATCGGCTCGCTCTCCGAGTCCCTCGGATCCCAGCGCTTCGGCACCCAGTACCGCGTGCTGGACCGGCAGGGGCACTCCTTCGACGCGGGGGAGAAGCTCCCCGTCGACCTCGCCGCCAACGCCGAGTCGCTCGGGGTGCGGGTCCTCCGGATCGAGCCGGGGCCCGACGCGATCGACGCGCTCGCCGCGGCCGTGGCCGAGGCCAAGGCCGCGCCCGAGGGCTCCGGTCCGATCGTGATCCACATCGAATCCGATCCGCTCCTGGACGCGCCCGACTCCGAGTCCTGGTGGGACGTGCCGGTCTCGGCCGTCTCCGAGCTCGACTCGACCCGCGCCGCCTACGGGACCTACACGCAGAAGAAGTCCATCCAGCAGCACTACCTGGGCTAGCCGGGCCGCCCCGGCCCGCCCAGCCCCCCACGACAGCAGACCCCGAGAGGAAGCCATGACCACGCAGACCACGACCGCCACGGGCGTGCGGACCATCAACCACTTCATCAACGGCGCCGAGACGGCCGGCGAGGGCACCGCCACGCAGCCCGTCTACAACCCGGCGACCGGCGAGGTCACGGGCGAGCTGCGGCTCGCGGGCCCGGCCGACCTCGAGGCCGCCGTCGCCGCCGCGCGGGCCGCCGCCGACACATGGGGCGAGGTCTCGATCGCCCGCCGCACCGCGGTCCTCTTCAGGTTCCGCGAGCTGCTCGCCGCGCACACCGACGAGCTCGCCCGCATCGTCACGAGCGAGCACGGCAAGGTGCTCTCCGACGCGGCCGGCGAGATCGGGCGCGGCCTCGAGGTCGTCGAGTTCGCCTGCGGGATCTCCCAGTCGCTCAAGGGCGAGTACTCGGACCAGGTCTCCGGCGGGATCGACGTCTTCTCCTTCCGCCAGCCCCTCGGCGTCGTCGCCGGCATCACGCCGTTCAACTTCCCCGTCATGGTGCCCCTGTGGATGGCGCCCGTCGCGATCGCCGCCGGCAATGCGTTCATCCTCAAGCCCTCCGAGCGAGACCCCTCCGCGAGCCTGCTCATCGCCCGGCTGTTCCAGGAGGCCGGCCTGCCCGACGGCGTCTTCACCGTCCTGCACGGTGGCAAGGAGACGGTCGACGGGCTGCTCACGCACCCCGACGTCGACGGGATCTCCTTCGTCGGCTCCACCCCGATCGCCCGGTACGTCCACGAGACCGCCACGAAGCACGGCAAGCGCGTGCAGGCCCTCGGCGGCGCCAAGAACCACGCCGTCGTCATGCCCGACGCCGACCTGGACCTCGCCGCGGACCACCTCACCGCCGCCGCGTTCGGCTCCGCCGGCCAGCGCTGCATGGCCATCTCCGTGGCCGTGGCCGTCGGCGCCGCGGGCGACGCGCTCCTGGACCGGCTCGTGGACCGGGCGAACGACATCACCGTGGCCGACGGCACGGACCCCGCCGCCGACATGGGACCCGTCATCACCCCGGCCTCGAAGACCCGCATCCAGCGGATCGTCGGCGAGGCCGGCGAGGCCGGCGCCGCCGTGCTCGTCGACGGGCGGGAGCTGGTCGTGAAGGACCACGAGGAGGGCTTCTTCATCGGCCCCACGGTGATCGACAAGGTCACCACCGAGATGAGCGCCTACACCGAGGAGATCTTCGGCCCCGTGCTCGTCGTGGTCCGCGTCAACTCGCTCGAGGAGGCCATCGAGCTCGTCAACGCCAACCCGTACGGCAACGGCACCGCGATCTTCACCTCGTCCGGGGCGCACGCCCGCACCTACACCCGCCGCATCCGCGTGGGCATGGTCGGCGTCAACATCCCGCTGCCCGTCCCCGTGGCGTGGCACTCCTTCGGCGGCTGGAAGGACTCGCTGTTCGGCGACCACCACATCTACGGCCCCGACGGCGTGCGCTTCTACACCCGCGGCAAGGCCGTGACCCAGCGCTGGCCCGAGCCGGCGCAGGAATCCACGGCCTCCTTCAACTTCCCGTCCAACTAGCCCCGCAGGAAAGGGACGCAGGACATGAACGACATCCAGCGGCACATCACGATCGGCACGGCCCCCGACTCCTGGGGCGTCTGGTTCGCCGACGACCCGAAGCAGACCCCCTGGCAGCGCTTCCTCGACGAGGTCGCCGAGGCCGGCTACAAGACGATCGAGCTGGGTCCCTACGGCTACCTGCCGACCGACCCGTCGCGGCTTGCCGACGAGCTCGCCGCCCGGGACCTGAACGTCTGCGCCGGCACCGTGTTCACGGCCTTCCACCGCGGGCTCGACGGATCGGCGGGCGCCTGGGAACAGGCCTGGGAGCCGGCCCGCAAGGTCGCCGAGCTCACGGCGGCGCTCGGCGGGCAGCACATCGTCGTGATCCCGGCCATGTGGCGCGACGACGTCACGGGCGAGGCCGTCGAGGACGAGCACCTCTCGGCCGAGGCCTGGTCCTCGCTCTTCGCCGGACACGACCGGCTGGGGCGGATCCTGCAGGAGGAGTACGGGCTGCAGCAGCAGTTCCACTCGCACGCCGACTCGCACGTGTGCGGCCAGGCGGACATCGAGACGTTCCTGCAGAACACCGACCCGAAGCTGACGACCCTGTGCCTGGACACGGGCCACGCGGAGTACGGCGGCGCGTCCTCCGTGGAGCTCATCGAGAAGTACCCGGAACGGATCGGCTACCTGCACTTGAAGCAGATCGACCCGCAGGTCCTCGCCACCGTCCGTGAGCGGAACCTGACCTGGGCCGCCGCGAACCTCGCCGGAGTCATGGTCGAGCCGCCCGCCGGCCTGCCGGACCTCGGCGCCGTCATCGACGCCGTCGAGAAGCTCGAGAGGCACGTCTACGGGATCGTCGAGCAGGACATGTATCCCGTCGCGGACTTCTCCGTCCCGCTCCCGATCGCAACCCGGACGCGCCGGCACCTGCTCTCCTGCGGGTCCCGCACCCGCGTCTGACACCCTCCACCCTCCGCCCGGTCCCCGGGCCCCACCCCTGAAAGGAGCAGCCGTGGCAGAGACGCTTCGCGTTGCCGTCATCGGAGCCGGACGCATGGGCGCCGACCACATCCAGCGCCTGCACCACCGCATCAACGGTGCCGAGGTCTCCGCCGTCGTCGACATCGACCTGGACCGCGCCCGCGCGGCCATCGAGGGGATCCCCGGCGCCGTCGCGCTCGCCGACGCCGCCGAGGCGCTCGAGGGCCGGGACGTCGACGCGGTCCTCATCGCGACCCCGGGCTTCCTCCACAAGGACATCCTGCTCGCCGCGCTTGAGCGCGGCCTGCCGATCCTGTGCGAGAAGCCGCTGACGCCCGACGCCGCCTCCTCGTGGGAGATCGTCCAGGCGGAGGCCGCGCTCGGCCGCCAGCTCATCCAGGTGGGCTTCATGCGCCGCTTCGACGCCGACTACGTGCGGCTGCGCGAGTCGATCCGCTCGGGCGAGTTCGGCGAGCTGCTCATGCTGCACCACCAGCACCGCAACCCCGACACCCCGCCCGGCTTCACCAACGAGATGCTCATCAACGACTCGGTGGTCCACGAGTTCGACGCCGTCCGCTTCTTCACGGGCGAGGAGATCACCTCGGTGCAGGTCCGCCTCGGCAAGCCCACCCGGCACGCGCCCGAGGGCCAGCACGACCCGCAGCACGTGCTCCTGGAGACCGAGTCCGGCGTGCTCGCCGACGTCGAGATCTACGTCAACGCCCAGTTCGGCTACGAGGTGGCCACGCAGGCGACCCTCGAGACCGGCATCGTCTCCATCGGCCACGACGCCGGCCCCTACGTCCGCAGCGCCGGCCGCTGGGGCGGGATCGTCGCCCCCGGCTTCGAGGCCCGCTTCGGCGCGGCCTACGACGTCGAGATCCAGGCCTGGGCGGACGCCGCGCGCCGCGGCGCGATCGCGGGTCCGAGCGCGTGGGACGGCTACGCCACGGCCGCGTGCTGCGAGGCCGGGGTCGAGGCCCAGCGCACGGGCGGCAAGGTCGCCGTCGTCCTCAACGAGAAGCCCGCGCTCTACGCGTAACCGACAGGAGAGACGCCCATGAAGATCGCCCTGGATCCCACCCCCTTCCACCACAGCCATTCCGTCCTCGAGTTCCCACAGCTCGCGGCGGACCTCGGCTACAAGTACCTGCAGCTCACCCCGCACGCGGACGTCGTTCCGTTCTTCACCCACCCGAAGGCCGACGACCGGCTCGTGGGCGGGCTGCGCGACGCATGCCGCGCCGCCGGCGTCGAAATCGCCTCCGTGCTGCCCGTGCTGCGCTGGTCCTCGCCCGTCGAGTGGGAGCGGGAGGCCGCCGTCCGCTACTGGAAGCGCGCCATCCAGATCGCCGTCGACCTCGGCGTGCGGCAGATGAACACGGAGTTCTCCGGCCGCCCGGAGCACGCCGAGGCGTCGGAGGCCGCGTTCTACCGCTCCCTCGAGGAACTCCTGCCCCTGATCGAGCGCGAGGGGATCGACGTCGCGATCGACCCGCACCCGGACGACTTCGTCGAGGAGGGGCTCGCGGCCTGGCGCGTGATCCGCGGCGTGAACTCGCCGAACCTCTCGTTCGTCTACGTCGCCGCGCACTCCTTCCACATGAAGGACGCGCCCCTGGACATCATGGACGCCGTCGGGGACCGCCTGCGCGTGGTCCACGTGGCCGACACCATGAACCACCACGCCTCACACGGCCTGCGCTACATCACCAACCCGCCGGGCAACCCGGTGCGCGTGCACCAGCACCTCAAGATCGGCGACGGCGACGTGAACTGGGACGAGTTCTTCGGCGGCCTCGCGGAGAACGGCTTCTACGGGCGCCAGGAGTCCGTCATGGTCTCCTCGGTCTTCGCCGAGAACGAGAACGCGCACGAGGTCTCCCGCTACCAGCTACGGGCCATGCAGGAGTACGTCTCCAGCACGCAGTAGCCCGGGGCCGCGGACGACGACAGCCCCGGAGGACGACGAACGGTGAACCGACCCATGACCCTGCCCGTTGCACCCGGCACCGCCACGACGGCGGACCACGGAGAACCCAACAAGAACCTCAAGCGCATCATGGCCGTGAGCACACTTGGCGGCCTCCTGTTCGGCTACGACACGGGCGTCATCAACGGAGCCCTGCCGTTTATGGAGGAGGACCTCGGGCTGACGCCGTTCACGACGGGGCTCGTGACGAGTTCCCTGCTCCTCGGGGCGGCCTTCGGGGCCATGTTCGGCGGCCGGCTCGCCGACCGCTACGGGCGCCGGCGCATGATCATGGCCCTGGCGGGCGTGTTCCTGATCGGGATCGGGATCGCGGTCTGCCAGCAGATCACGGGCGTGAACTCGATCATGTACTACGGCACGGAGATCCTGAAGCAGGCCGGCTTCGGCACGCAGGCGGCCCTGACGGCGAACATCGCCAACGGGGTGGTCTCGGTCGTCGCGGTCTTCTTCGGGATCTGGCTGCTCGGCAAGGTGGGGCGCCGGCCGATGCTCATCACGGGCCAGCTGGGGACCATCTCCGCGCTCGCGCTGATCGGCTTCTTCTCCTCCGTGCTGCCGGAGGGAACGGCCCGCGGCTTCGTGATCCTGTCGCTGACCGTGACGTTCCTGGCCTTCCAGCAGGCGTCGATCTCGACGGTCACGTGGCTCATGCTCTCCGAGATCTTCCCGCAGCGGATCCGCGGCCTGGGGATGGGCGTGGCGACGTTCGTCCTGTGGATCGTGAACTTCGGCGTCGGGTTCTCGTTCCCGATGCTCGTGGACGCGATGGGCATCTCCAATACCTTCTACCTCTTCGCCGTCCTCGGCGTCGGCGCGGTGGTCTTCGTGAAGCTCTACCTCCCGGAGACCCGCGGCAAGACGCTCGAGGAGCTCGAGGAGGAGTTCCGTGCCGGCGACCGGGCCGCCCTGGCCCGTCCCGGCAGCGGCACGGTGGGTCCCCACCACGCCGCCTGAGAGCGGCAGCGGCACGGTGTGGGGGACCGTGCCGCTGCCTCATGCCCGGCGTGCCCGGGCGGGTCCCGCGTCAATCGTGTCCCGCCTGGGCGCGCCGCTCTCATTCTGCCCCCGGTGTGGCGCCGGGCGCACCTCCGGGAACCAGTACGCCGTCGGAGTGCGGGGCCCGGCCCGCGTCAGCGGAGCCCGGCGTTCCCGGCTGCCTCCAGCAGGACGCCCGCGGCGACCTCGAGGCCCTCGATGCGGCCGAGGGAAGTGTCCTCGTGCTCGATGTGGACGGCCATGTCGGGGTCGACGCGGTGCAGTGCCGCGAGGAAGCGGGTCCAGAATCCGGCGTCGTGCCCGCGGCCGAGCGCCACGAAGTCCCAGGCGGAGTCCTTCGGCCACTCGTTGACGTACTCGTGCCCGCCGAGCCCCGTGCGCTCCTCGTCCTCGCGGAGGCGGCGGAAGCGGTCGTCGAGGACGCCGTAGACGGCGGCCTCCGGGTTGATCCGCACGTCCTTCGCGGCGGCGTGGACCACGAGGTCGCCGAGGTAGTCGACGGCCGCGACGGGGTCCATGTGCTGCCAGAACAAGTGCGAGGGGTCCATTTCAGCGCCGACGTTGGCGGTGCCCGCGCGCTCGACGAGCCGCTTGAGCGTCGGCGGATTGAAGACGAGGTTCTGCGGGTGCATCTCGATCGCGACCTTGACTCCGTGCTCGCCGGCGAGCTCGTCGATCTCCTTCCAGAACGGCACGGCGACCCGGTCCCACTGGTAGTCGAGCACGTCGAGCGCGCCCGAGCTCCAGGGGTTCACGATCCAGTTCGGGACGGTGGCGCCGGGCTCCCCGCCGGGGAGCCCCGACATCGTGACGACGCGGGTCTGGCCCAGGGCGCCCGCGACGCGGATGGCCCGGCGCAGCTCCTCGGCGTGCTTCGGCCCGATCGCCGGGTCGGGGTGCAGCGGATTGCCGTTCGCGTTCAGGCCGGCGAGCTCGATCCCCTTCCCGGCGAAGAGGCCCAGGTAGTCGTCGCGTGCGGATCCGCTCGCGAGGATCTGCTCGACGGGCAGGTGGACGGGTGGCAGGAAGCCGCCCGCGTTGATCTCCGCGGCGTCGAGGCCGAGGGAGGCGAGGACGTCGAGCGCCTCGGCCAGCGGGCGGTCGTGGAGGATGGCGGTGTAGACCCCGAGCTTCACAGCGTCACCAGCTGTCCGCCGGAGAGGGCCGAGCGGGTCACGGCCTCCAGGAGCTCCATGTTGTGCAGGCCCTCCTCGAACGTCGCGCAGCGCGGCAGCGCCCCGTCTTCGATCCCCGCGACCTCTTCGAGGAAGGCGCGGGCCTGGTAGACGAACGCCTCGTTCTGGCCCACGCCCATGCCGGGGGCGTCCATGGCGAGGCCGCCGCCGAAGTAGGGGTGCTCGGGGCCGAGGAGGACCTGACGGTAGCCGTTGGACTTTGCCGGTCCCTCGTTGACGAAGAGCTGGACCTCGGCGGGGCGGCGCTGGTCCCACACCGCTGCGCCGTTCTCGCAGAAGACCTCGAACGTGAGCGTGGTCGGGTGGCCGGCGGCGACGCGGGAGACCTCGAAGGAACCGGTGCCGCCGCCGGCGAACGCTGCATTGAACGCCGCGTAGTCGTCGTTTTCGACGGCCTCGAGCTGCTCCGAGACCTCCGTGTGCTCGTGGCCGAACACCGCGCCGAGGGGCACGGGACGCTCGGTGATGGCGGTCGCGAGGCGGCCACCGGCGACGGAGGAGATGTCGCCGCACAGGAACTCGGCGACGTAGGCGAGGTGGCTGCCGACGTCGGCCAGGGCGCCGGAGCCCGGGCCACCCTTGAAGCGCCAGCTCATGGGGGCCTGCGGGCTGCACGCGTAATCGGTCCAGTAGCGGCCGCTGAAGTGCAGCACCTTGCCGAGCGTCCCCGATTGGATGAGCTCGCGGACGTAGGCGATGCCCGGGGTGCGGCGGAAGGTGAAGCCGATCCGGGCCAGCGGCGCGGCCTCGGCGGCGATGCGGGCCATGGCGCGGGCCTCGTCGAGCGAGTCGCTGAGCGGCTTCTCGCACAGGACGTGCTTGCCGGCGGCGAGGAGCCCCTCGACGATCTCGCGGTGCAGGTGGTTCGCCACCACGACGCTCACGACGTCGATGTCGTCGGCCGCGGCGATGTCCTGCCACGTGCGGTCGTAGCGCTCGTAGCCGAATCGCCGCGCCGCGAGGGTCCCGAACTCCTCGTTGATGTCCGCGATCGACACGAGCCGGATCGGCGGGAGGGTGGGGCTGTTGATAGTCGATGCTGCGTGGTAGGCGGCCGCGTGTCCGCGGCCGGCCATGCCGGCGCCGATGACGGCGACGCCAAGTGCCTTGGCCATGTCGTACCTCTTCGTCTGGAGGGTGGGATGGTGGTGGGTGGCGTCACATTTGGAGCGCTCCATTGAATTCTCCATTTGAGAGTATGTCCTGTCAATACCTCTCGGGTAGTGTGGTCATCCGAGCGCCCGGAGCGGCCGGGCGGACGGCCTTTTCCCAGGGGGAGCGGTGGCGGCCAAACGCCCGACGATCTACGACGTGGCCCGCGAGGCGGGCGTCTCCAAGTCCCTTGTCTCGCTCGTCCTGCAGGGCTCGGACAAGGTCTCCGCGGCCAAGCGCGACGCCGTGCGGCGGGCCATCGCCACGCTCGGATACCGGCCCAGCCGGGCCGCCACGACGCTCGCGGCCAACCGCAGCCGGACCATCGGGGTCCTCGTCGACGACTACACGAACCTGTGGTTCGTCGAGCTGCTCAAGGGGCTCCGCGCCGCCGTCGAACCCCGCGGCTACAAGGTCCTGCTCGGCGACATCGCCTCGGGTGGTCCGGATGTCCGGGCGAGCCTCGAGGGTTTCCTCTCCCTCGACGTCGACGGGCTCGTCATCGCCGCCGAGGCCCCGCCCGATTCCTCGCGCGACCTGGGGATCCCCGTCGTCGTCGCGGGCAACCGCGCCGTCCGCCACCCGGGCGCCGTCGTCGTCGCCGGCGACGACGCGCTCGGCGCCGAGATGGCCGCCCGGCACCTGCTCGGCCTCGGCCACCTCCGCCTCGGCCACCTGACCGGGCCCGGCGAGGCGGCCCGGGTCCGCGCCGAGGCCTTCCGCGCCGCCGTCGAGGCGCACCCCGGGGCGTCGCTCACCGTCCGCGCGGCGGAGGGGACGCTCGAACCCGACGGCTACGCGTCCGCCGTCGAACTCCTGGGCGACGCGCCCGAGGTGACGGCCGTGCTCGCCGCGAACGACACGATGGCGCTCGGCGCGGCCGCGGCCCTGCGCGGGGCCGGGCGGAGGATTCCCGAGGACGTCTCGCTCATGGGCTACGACGACTCGCCCCTGGCCGGGTCCCACCTGCTGGACCTCAGCAGCGTCGACTACCGCGGCGTCGTCGTCGGATCCGACGTCGGCGCGGTGCTCCTCGAGTGGCTCGACGGCGGTTCCCCCTCCGCCCCGCCGCAGGCCGCGCCGCGCATCGTGCCGCGCGGCTCCACGGGGCCGGCGCCTACGGGGCGGTGAAGGGAAGGCGTGGGTCGACCTCCTGGGCGTCCCACGTGGAGCGCACCCAGCCGTGGTGCGGATCGTCGCTGATGAGCCACTCGCGGACCCGCCCGGGACCGGCCATCACATTGAGGTAGTAGAGGTCGTAGCCCGGGGCCGCCATCGCGGGGCCGTGCCAGCCGTAGGGGACCAGGACGACGTCGCCCGTGCGGACCTCCGCGGCCACGTCGATCGGGCGCTCGTCGGAGGCGTAGACGCGGGCGTAGCCGACGGCGTCTGCCTCCGCCGGCGCGCCGGAGCCGCTCGCGGTGCGGGTCTCGAAGTAGTAGATCTCCTCGAGGTTCGTCTCGCCGTCCTTCTCCTCGTCGTGCTTGTGCGGGGGATAGGAGGACCAGTTGCCGGCCGGGGTGATCACTTCGCAGACGATGAACCGGTCCGCCTCGAGGGCGGCCGGCGTGCCGAAGTTGTGGACCTGGCGGGAGCAGTTCCCGGCGCCCCGGAGCTCGACGGGCGTCTCGGCCGCCGTGACGAGGCGGGCCGGGTACTCCTCGCGCGCCGGCGCCAGGGCGATCGCGACGCGGCCACCGGCCTCGGACGAGAGAGTGAGCGCGGTCCCGGTTCCCGTGTAGAGGACGTCGGAGGGGCCGTCGAAGACGGAACCGCGCCCCGCGAGCTCGTACCGCGCACCGCCCGCTTCCACGGTGAACGAGCCTTCGAGCGGAACGACGATGCGCTCCTCCGCAGCGGCCTCGAGCCCGACGCTGCCGCCCGGGGCCAGGTGGGCCACCTTGAGCCCGGTGTGGCGCCAGCCGGCGACGGCCCTCGCGCTGTCGTGCGCACCGAGGGACACGGCCCACGGGCCGTCGGCGGCGGAACCTGCGGGGAACACCCAGTCGCTCATGGGGGCCTTTCGATCGGTGGCGGCGCGTCAGCGCTGCACGAGGGTCATTTCGAAGCTGTAGGAGTCGGCGCGGTAGACGTGGGAACCGGTCTCGACGGCGCGGCCGGCGTCGTCCATGGCCGTGCGCTCCATCGTGACGAGGGCCGCCCCCGGGGCGACCTCGAGCCGCCGGGCCTGCTCCTCGTCCGCGGAGACCGCGCCGATGCGCTGGTTGGCGAGCCGGAAGTTCACGCCCGCTTGGCGCAGGAGGCGGTACAGGCCCTCGCGGGACAGCTCGGCCTCGGTCATCTGGGCGACGTCGTCGCGCACCCAGTTCTCCATCACGGCCAGGGGGGCGCCGTCGACGCGCCGCAAGCGCGTGAAGTGGTACACGCCGACGCCGGGGGGCAGCTGGAGCAGCTCCTGGACGCGCTCGTCGGCCGGGGAGTGCGCGAAGCGGAGGACCTCGGTGCTCGGGGTCTTGCCCGCCCGCTCGAGGTCGTCGTTGAGGCTCGTCAGCTCGAGGTGGCGGCGGACCTGGCTGGCCACGACCTGCGTGCCGACGCCGCGCTTGCGGACGAGCAGGCCGGAGCGCACGAGCTCGTCCATGGCCTTGCGCATCGTGGGCCGGGACAGGTTCAGCTGCTGGGCGAGCTCGATCTCGTTCGCGAGCCGGCTGCCGTGCTCAAGCGTCCCGTCGTGGATCGCCGCCTCGATCCCCTGCACGATCTGGTGGTACAGCGGAACGGGGGACGAGCGGTCGATGGGGATGTTCAACCCGGTGGTCATGGAAACTCCTCCGCCCTACCTCAGGATGTCAAATTGATAAGACAAAGATACGCCCCGACCGTACCTCATCCCGGGATCCCGTGGTGGGTCCGGCGAGGGCGTGCCCCCAGCGTAGACGCATCTTGGAAAGGATGTAAATATGTCCTGACATACTATTGACATCTGTGATGGCGGTCACCATGATTTCTAGTCAGGAGGGGCGCCGCGTGGGGCGGGGCCCAACCCCGGGACCGCGTCCAGCGGCCCGGACGTGAACCGAAGGAGATTCCCGTGTCGTCGAAGCATTCCTGGCGGAAGATCGCCGCCGCCGCCCTGGTCGTCCCGCTCCTGGGACTCGCCGCCTGCTCGAGCGAGGGCGGCCGCGCCCCCGCCGCCGAGGCGGCCGGCGGGGGCGGCAACGCCGTCACCACGCCCGAGCTGAAAATCGCCCTCATCACCCACGCCCCGGCGGGAGACACCTTCTGGGACATCCTGCGCAAGGGCGCGGAGGAGGCCGCGTCCAAGGACAACGTCTCCCTGCAGTACCTCAACGACGAGGACGGCGGACGCCAGGCCCAGCTCATCGAGCAGGCCGTGGACCAGGGCGTCGACGGCATCGCCGTGACGCTCGCGAAGCCCGACGCCATGGCCTCGGCCCTCAAGAAGGCCGCCGACGCCGGCATCCCGATCGTCAGCCTGAACGCCGGCGAGGACCGCTTCAAGGAGCTCGGCGCGTTCACGCACTTCGGCTCCGACGAGAAGCTGGCCGGCGAGGCCGTGGGCGAGCGGCTCGCGGAGGACGGCTACGGCCACCCGATCTGCGTCATCCAGGCCCAGGGCCACGTCGGCCTCGAGAACCGCTGCGCCGGCGTCAAGGCCAAGGTCCCCGGCACCGAGATCCTCTACGTGCAGGGCACGGACATGACGCAGGTCGAATCCACCGTGACGGCCAAGCTGCAGTCAACGCGGGACGCCGACGTCATCATCGGCCTCGGCGCGCCGATCACCCTGACCATCCTGAAGTCCGCCGAGACCGCGGGCAGCGAGATCAAGGTCGCCTCCTTCGACATGAACCCCGAGCTGGCGCAGAAGATCGTCGACGGCGAGGTCATCTTCACGGTCGACCAGCAGCCGTGGCTCCAGGGCTACGGCGCGGTCGACGCCATCTGGCAGGCCCACCGCGGCGGCTTCCAGATCGGTGGAGGGCAGCCCGTCCTGACGGGCCCCACCATCATCGACGCGGAGAACGCCGACGCCGTGCTGGAGTTCGCCGCCGAGGGCATTCGTTAGTCCGAGGCCTTCCGGGTCCCCGGGGGCGGCGGCCGCGCCGCCGCCCCTGGTCGAGAGAAAGTGATGCATGAGATGAGTACTACAACGTTGACCACGCCTAAGCCCCCTGCGACCGATGACCGGGTCGCGGCGAAGGGAACGCTGGCGAAGCTGCTGGGCCGTCCGGAGATCGGCGCGCTCGTGGGCGCGGTGGCCCTGTTCGCGTTCTTCGCGGTCGTCGCCCCGGTCTTCCTGCAGCCGTCCTCCTTCGCGACCGTGCTGTACGGGGCCTCGACGATCGGGATCATGGCGGTCGGGGTGTCCCTGTTGATGATCGGCGGGGAGTTCGACCTCTCCACGGGAGTCGCGGTGATCTCCTCGGCGCTGGCCGCCTCGCTGTTCTCCTGGTACTTCAGCACCAACGTCTGGGTCGGCGTCGTCGTCGCCCTGCTCGTCTCGCTCGCGGTCGGCTTCGTGAACGGGTGGATCCTGATCAAGACCAAGCTGCCCTCCTTCATCGTGACCCTGGCCTCGTTCCTGATGCTGACCGGCCTGAACCTGGGTCTGACCCGCTTGATCGGCGGCTCGGTCTCGACCCCGTCGATCGCGCGGATGGACGGCTTCGCCTCGGCCCGCGCAGTGTTCGCCTCCTCCGTCGGGATCTTCGGGGTGGACGTGAAGATCACGGTGTTCTTCTGGATCGGTCTGGTCGCGGTGGCCTCGTGGATCCTGCTGCGCACGCGGGTCGGGAACTGGATCTTCGCCGTGGGCGGGGACGCGAACGCTGCCCGCGCGGTCGGCGTGCCGGTCGTGCGGACCAAGATCGGCCTGTTCATGGGCGTGGGCCTGTGCGGGTGGATCCTCGGCATGCACAACCTCTTCGCGTTCGACACCGTCCAGTCCGGCGAGGGCATCGGCAACGAGTTCCTCTACATCATCGCCGCGGTCATCGGCGGCTGCCTGCTCACCGGCGGCTACGGTTCCGCGGTCGGCGGCGCGATCGGCGCGTTCATCTTCGGCATGGCCAACAAGGGCATCGTCTACGCCGAGTGGAACCCGGACTGGTTCAAGTTCTTCCTGGGCCTGATGCTCCTGCTCGCCACGATCGTGAACATCGCCGTGAAGAAGAGGGCCGAATCCAAATGAGCACCCCCGAGACCCCGTCGCGGAACACCCCGGAAGGAACCCCCATGAGCCACGGCACCCGCAAGGACCGCATCGAGCAGGAGGCCCTGCTCGCCGGACAGGCCGATCCGCTGACCCACACCCCCGTGCACCTGCTCGAGCTCGACGGGGTCGGGAAGCGGTACGGGAACATCATCGCGCTGCGCGACGTGACGATGGCGGTCGACGCCGGACGCGTCACGTGCGTTCTCGGCGACAACGGGGCCGGCAAGTCCACCCTGATCAAGATCATCGCGGGCCTGCACCAGCACGACGACGGCACGTTCAACATCCTCGGCGAACCGCGCCGGCTCTCCTCGCCGCGCGAGGCCCTGGACTCGGGCATCGCGGCGGTCTACCAGGACCTGGCCGTGGTCTCGCTCATGCCGATCTGGCGCAACTTCTTCCTCGGCTCCGAGCTGTCCACGGGGTTCGGCCCGTTCAAGCGCCTGGACGTAGAAAAGATGAAGCAGGTGACCAAGGACGAGCTCGCCGCGATGGGGATCGACCTGCGCGACGTGGAGCAGCCGATCGGCCAGCTGTCCGGCGGCGAGCGCCAGTGCGTGGCGATCGCCCGGGCCGTGTACTTCGGCGCGAAGGTGCTGATCCTCGACGAGCCGACCGCCGCCCTGGGCGTGAAGCAGTCCGGCGTCGTGCTGCGCTACATCCTCCAGGCCCGCGACCGCGGCCTCGGGGTCATCTTCATCACCCACAACCCGCACCACGCCTTCCCCGTGGGGGACCGCTTCCTGCTGCTCAAGCGCGGCCGCTCGATCGGCTACTACGAGAAGAAGGACATCACCCTCGAGGAGCTCACGGCGCAGATGGCCGGCGGCGCCGAACTGGCCGAGCTCGCCCACGAGCTCGAACAGCTCGGCGGCCACAGCGAGCTGGCCGAGGAGGTCAAGGCCGAGGCCCGGGAAACGTCGGAACACGCGCCGGACGCCGCCCGCAACCTGGCCTGATCCGCCGCTTCCACGACGAAAGGACGACATGAGGACACTGACCCTGGGACTGGCCGGCGTCGGACGCATCGGCGTCATGCATGCCCGGAACATCCTTGGACTGCGGGAGCGCTTCGCCGCGCGGGGGATCGGGCTGCGGCTCGTCCTCACGGACGTCGCCCTCGAGCACGCCCGGGCCACGGCGGAGCGGCTCGGCGCCGGACACGCGGACGACGTCGGGGCCCTCCTCGCGGGCGGGATCGACGGCCTGGTCGTGGCCACGGGGACGCAGACGCACCCCGAGCTCATCCGCGCCGGCATCGCGGCCGGGGTACCGGTGTTCTGCGAGAAGCCCGTGGCGGGAGACACGGCCTCGTCGCTGCCGTTGCTGCGGGAGATCCGCGAGGCGGGGGGTACAGTCCAGATCGGCCATCAGAGGCGCTTCGACGCCGGCTACCTCGAGGCCAAGCGGGCCTACGCGGCCGGCGAGCTCGGGTGGATCCACTCGCTGCGCGCCGTCACGGGGGACATGTTCCCGCCCTCGGTCGAGTACCTCGCCACCTCGGGCGGCCTCTTCCGCGACTGTTCGGTCCACGACTTCGACGTCATCCGCTGGATCATCGGGCGCGAGGTGGTCGAGGTCTACGCCCGCGGTTCCAACAACGGGGACCCGGCCATCGGCGCCGTCGGCGACGTCGACACGGCGCTGGCCGTCCTGACGCTCGACGACGGCACCGTGGCCACCGCGACCGCCACGCGTTACAACGGGGCCGGGCACGACGTCCGCCTCGAGATCCAGGGCTCGAAGGGATCGCTCGTCGTCGGACTCGACGAGCGCGCCGCGTTGCGCTCGGCCGAGCCGGGGACCGCCTTCCCGTCCGGGTCGCCGCACGAGACCTTCGCCGAGCGCTTCGCCCCCGCCTACAGCGAGGAGATGGCGGCCTTCGTGGAGCTCGTGCTGGGGGAGCGGGAGAACCCGTGTCCGCCCGAGGACGCCGTGGCGGCCTCCGCCGTGGCCGACGCCGCCCAGGAGTCCCTGGCCACCGGCGCCCCCGTCCGCGTCGATCCTCTCGCGGCACGGATCTAGCGGCCCCGTCCGCCACGCGAAGCGATGGCGGACGCGGGGCCGGTCTGGTGGCTAGGCTCGGTTCATGAGCGATTCCCCCTTCCACGTCACCCGGCGGCGCCTCGTTCCCGCCCCGCCCGCCGCGGTCTTCGGGCTTCTGGCCGATCCCGCGATGCATCCCGTGATCGACGGCTCCGGGACGGTCCGGGCCACGCGCGGCGGGGCGCCGGAGCGGCTCGGGCCCGGAGCCGAGTTCGGCATGGACATGCGCCTCGGCGTCCCGTACCGGATCAGCAACCGCGTCGTGGAGTTCGAGGAGGGCCGGCTCATCGCCTGGCGCCACTTCAGCGGGCACCGCTGGCGCTACGAGCTCGAGCCCGCCGAGGGCGGGACCCTGGTCCGCGAGACCTGGGACGCCTCCCGTCTCAAGCACAAGTGGCTGCTGCGGGTGCTCGGCTTCACCCGGACGACGCCGCGCAACATGGAGCGCACCCTCGAGCGCCTGGCAGCCCACTTCGCCGACGGGCGCGGGGACGCGGACGACGCCGGATCCTCCCCGGGAGCCTGAGCCCGCCCGGGCACGGGGCCGGGGCCCCGGCGTCGTCCTGGGCCTAGGCGACCGTGGTGCCGAAGGCGAGGCCCAGCAGGTAGGTCACGGCCGCCGCGCCGAGCCCGATCGCCAGCTGGCGCAGCCCCCGCTTGGCCGGCGATGCGCCGGAGAGCAGGCCGACGACGCCGCCCGTGCCCATGAGCGCGGCCCCGACGAGCACGACCGAGACCGCGACGGCGGCGAGGCCGGTCAGGCCCAGGAGGTACGGGATGATCGGGATCAGCGCGCCCGAGGCGAAGAAGCAGAAGCTCGCGGCGGCCGCCCCGAGCGCGGAACCGATCGTGTCCGGCTCGTCCTCCTCCTCGGCGGCCCTCTCCGGCTGCAGGGACAACGACGGATCGCAATCGCAGGAGAAGTAGCCCATGCGTTCGGCCGCCCGGTGCTCGGCCGCCTCGGCGCTCATGCCGCGGGCCTTGTAGACGAGGACGAGCTCGTTGGCGTCCAGGTCCAGGTCCGGCGCGGCGGAGAGCGTGACCTGGGTCGGGCGGGCGGCCTCCATGAGCTCGCGCTGCGAGCGCACGGACACGAACTCGCCGGCGGCCATCGACAGCGCCCCCGCCAGGAGCCCGGCGATGCCGGAGAAGAGCACGAGGGCGCTGGAGACGCCGGTCGCGCCGATGCCCATGACGAGGGCCAGGTTGGAGACCAGGCCGTCGTTGGCGCCGAAGACGGCGGCCCGGAAGTTGCCGGAGAGCCGGTGCCTTCCGCGCGTCGCGAGGCCGCGGACGACCTCCTCGTGCACGGCCTCGTCGGCGGCCATCTGGCGCGTCGCGTCGCGGTCGTCGGCGTACGGTGAGTTGCCCTCGGCGCGCTGGGCCAGCGCGAGGATGAACACGGAGCCGACGTGGCGGGCGAGGAAGCGCAGCACGATCCGGTGCAGCGAGGGGCGTGTGCGCTTGTCGGCGTGCTCGCCGAGCAGGGCCGCCCAGTGGCGTTCGTGGCGGAGCTCGGCCTCGGCCAGGCCCAGGAGGATCTCCCGCTCCTCGCCCTCGCGGTTGGCCGCGAGCTCGCGGTAGACGGCGCCCTCGGCCCGCTCGTCGGCGAGGTACTTGCGCCAGCGGCGGATGTCGCGGTGGGACGGAGTGCGGTGGACGGCGGTCGGGGCGGGGCCGTGGGGTACGGTGTCGCGCGGTTCGAAGCCGCGCTGTTCGGGGATGGGCATGGATCCTCGTTCGGTCGGTCGGCCCAGGCGGAGCCTGGGGGCGACGGTCGAGGATCTGGGTACGGCGAACCTCGGACCGCCACCGGCGGGCCGAAGGTCTCGCTCGCCCGGACCGTGGTCCGGGTGGATTGCCGGGCCACGCTCATCGTGGCCAGTATGTCGACAAGTCCGCTGCCTCCTCCGCCCGCCGTGGCGGGGGAGGGGCTGGAACTACTCCCCTTCAGCCGACCAGTATACGCGTGTGGCGTCCGCACTGCTCCGACGACGGCGGTTCCGTGAGGGTGAACGTGGCCGGAACGCCGCGGCGCTTCCCGGCCGCGGCGGTCCGGACGACGAGCCGGAGGGCGCCGCGGTCCCAGCGCGGCGCGGCGCAGGCGTTGGCCAGGGCGCGTTCCAGGGCGTGGGGGTCCTCGGCGAGGTACCGGTACCGTTCTCCGGCGACGTAGAGCGTCACGGTGCCGAGCTCCGTGTCCAGGATCGGCAGGACGGGGATCGGGCTGGACGCCACGGCGGGCCTTTCGCTGGACTCTTGCCCGTGCCGGCCGGCGCGGGCCGCTTCCTCATCCGAACCACCCATGAACCTGGGGTTGGTGCGCGGCCAGTCGGAGCTTGGCGCCGCGTCTCGTGAAGCTTCACACAGCGTAACCCCGCCCCCGCGGTGCGGGAACGGGGTTACGGAGCGTGACGGACCGGGGCGCCCGGGCGTCGGCCGGGCGGCCGGGGCCGGATCAGTGGGGCCGGCGCGCGGGGCCGGGTCAGCGGGCGGCGGTCTCCTCGAGGGACACGCCCTCGGTCTGAACGCGCCCGGCGACGCGGTCCTCCCAGGCCGCGGTCACGTCCCGGCTCGTGGCCGGGGTCGCGAGGCTCACGGCGACGTAGACCACGATGGAGGCGGCGAGGCCGACGTAGATCGGCTCGTTCGCGTAGACGCCGTCGTAGGGAGCGTCGCCCTGGATCTCCAGGATGATCATGGTCCCCAGCGTGAAGAGCGTGCCCGCGGCCATCGACCAGGCGGCGCCCGTGCCGTTGCCGCGCTTCCAGAGCAGGCCGCCGAGGATCGCCACGAGGAGGCCGCCGACGAGGATGTCGTAGGCGATGGTCAGGGCCGCGACGACGTCCTTGACCATGATGGCCAGGAGAATCGTGACGACGCCGAGGCCCAGGACCCACCAGCGGTTGGCGCGGACGTCGTGCTCGGGGTTGGTGCCCGAGTTGACCTCGATCTTCTTGCCGAACCAGCCGGCGACGAACGGAGTGACGTCGGTGCGGGCCACCGTCGCGGCGGCGATGAGCGCGCCGGAGGCCGTGGACATCATGGCGGCGACGGCCGCGGCCAGGACGATGCCGCCGACGGCGACGGGCAGGAGGTTCATGGCCACTTCCGCGTAGACGACGTCCTTGCCGCCCTGGGTGAGGTCGATCTCGGGCAGTGCCACGCGGGCTGCCATGCCGATCACGGCGCCGGCGATGCCGTAGAGCACGCAGTAGAAACCTGCCGTGGCGCCGCCCCAGCGGGCCACGCGCGGTGTGCGGGCGGTGAAGACGCGCTGCCAGATGTCCTGGCCGATCAGCAGGCCCAGGGTGTAGACCACGAAGAACGTGATGATGGTCTGGACTCCGATGCCGTCCCAGCTGAAGAAGGCCTGGCGGGCGCGCTCCTCGATTCCGCCGGACAGACCGCCGAAGCCGCCGGCCGCGGCGATCGTGAAGGGGAGCATGAGGGCGAAGACGCCGACGGTCTTGATGACGAACTGGACCTGGTCGGCGAGCGTGATGGACCACATGCCGCCGATCGTGGAGTAGACGAGCACGATCGCTCCGCCGACGGCGATGGAGGCCTCGCGCTCCCAGCCGAAGAGGACGATGAAGATCGTGGCGTACGCGCCCGTGGAGGTGGCGCAGAGCATCAGAGTGTAGGCGAGCATGACGACGCCGGAGGCGTTGGTGGCGTTGTGGTTGCCGTAACGCAGCGTGAGCATCTGGGAGACCGTGAAGATCTTCAGGCGCTGAAGGACGGGCGCGAAGGCGAGGCTGAGGAGCATGACGCCCACGCCGATGGCGATGACGAGCCAGGCGCCGGAGATACCGTGCTGGTAGCCCAGGCCCACGCCGCCGACGGTGGAGGCGCCGCCGAGGACGACGGCGGCCATGGTGCCGGTGTAGAGCATGGGGCCGAGCCGGCGGCCCGCGACGAGGTAGTCGCTCGAGTTCTTGGTGCGCGACTTCCCCCACCAGCCGAAGGCCAGCATGGCGGCGAGGTAGGCGACGACGATCGCGATGTTGATGATTTCCATGGGGAGGGTGTCTTCTCGAGAGGGGAACGGTGTGAGCTGTTTCACCACTGGTAAACAACTGTTGCCACACAGGCTAGTGTGATTCGAGTTACAGGTCAATTGTCCTAAGCTGTCTTTCATCCCCGAAGACCCGTCCGACCCGCCGGAGGCGCTGCCCATGAAGGCCCTGCCCGTTGAGCCCAGCAACGCGCCGATCGCGATCGGCTCGCGCATCCGGGCGGCCCGCCATGCGCAGCGGATGACGATCGAGCAGGTCGCGGCGTCGACGGGGCTGACCAAGGGCTTCCTGTCCCGCGTCGAGCGCGACCTGACCTCGCCGTCGGTCGCCTCGCTCGTGACGCTGTGCCAAGTGCTCTCCGTCTCGGTCGGCGAGCTCTTCGCCCAGCCCGAGACCCACCTCGTCCGCCTCGCGGAGGCGCCCCGGGTTTCGCTCGGCGGCAGCGGCATCGAGGAACGCCTCCTCACCGCTCGCTCCGAGCGCCGCCTGCAGGTCATCCGTGCCGTGATCGAGCCCCGCGGGGCGGGGGAATCCGAGCTGTACTCCGTGGACTGCGAGGCCGAGGTCCTCCACGTCGTCTCCGGGCGCTTCATCATCATCTTCTCCAACGACCGCTTCGAGCTCGAGGCCGGCGACTCGGTGACGTTCCCCGGGCGCGAGCCGCATACGTGGATCAATCCGACCGACGAGGAGGCGGTGGTCCTGTGGACGCTCGTCCCGGCGGCCTCGAGGTGAGCGCCCCGCAGCGCTCGGGCCGCTGAGCCGTGCCCGCCGAGGCACCGCCGGGCGGCCGGGGGCACGGTCCCTCCGTGGCGGAACAGGAGCGGACGAGCCGGCGCATCGTCGTCGTCTCGTCCCTGCCGTTCGCGGCGCTGCGCGCCCGCTTCGAGGAGCTCGTCCCCGCGCTCGACCTCGCAGGAGCGGAGGACGACGCCGGGGCCGGGCTCGCGTGGGAGGCCCTGCGCGGCGGGGCGGAGTGGCCGGCGGAGTACGGCCTGCTGCGCTTCGGGGCCGAGGACCCGGGGGCGGTCCTCCGCCCGGCCGCCGTGCGCCGCTAGCCGCGCGCGGCCGGACCCGTGGCCTGGTCCCAGGCCGAGCGGATCCACGCCCGGTCGGCCTTCAGGCAGGCGCGGCACAGCCCCGCCCCGAGCACCACGAACTTCACGGACATCCCCGCCAGGTCCGAGGGGTCGAAGAGCACGCTGAAGGGGACCAGCAGGACAAACGCGAGCCCCGCCCACCAGTGGTAGGGCCCGGCCGGGCGTCCGGCGGCGGTGGCCAGCCCGTGCCGGTCCATGAGGCGCGACTGCCGGCGGGTGAAGACGACGGCCGCCCCGACGAGCAGCAGCATCACGGCCACCGTGCCCAGGGACCGCCAGGGGCCCAACGCGGGGCGGAACGCGAAGACGGCGGCCACGACGAGGGCCAGCGAGACGACGATCCACGCCGGGACGGCCATCCGGCGTTCCGCGGACGCACGCGTCGCGGGTGTCGGAGCCGAGGGCTTCCCCGGGTCGTGGGAGGGTTCCGGTGTCATCGGGCCATCGTAGCCTCCGGCACCATTTCCGGGCGCAGGAGTTGTAGGGCCGCCCTCTGGACAGCCCGTGGCCGCGGATCCACCCTGAAGGCACGGCGGGACTGCCGTTCCGCCTCCGGCCGCCGCGGAACGGCGGTCAGCAGCGAGGAGTTGCACAACCCATGAAGAAGTGGACGCGTTGGCAGGACTGGGTGGTCGTGGCCTGCGGGCTCTACGCCGCGTTGTCCGTGCTGTGGATGGAACCCGCCGGGGCCTCCCGCGGCCTCCTGATGACCATCGGCATCCTGCTGGTCGTCGCGGGCGTCGCGAACCTGGCCTCCGTGGCGATGCCGGGCATCGAGTGGGCACAAGCCGTGATCGCCCTGGCCCTGGTCGCCGCCCCGTGGATGGGCGGATTCGCCTCCGCCATGATGCCCGCCATGACGGCCTGGATCGCCGGCGGCGTGGCCCTCGTGGCCACCGGGCTCGCCCTCAAGCCGAGCATGGAGGGGTACCGCGAGCACCATCACCGGGCCGCCTGAGGCGGACCGGAGTCGGCGGCCGGGGCCCGTGGGCCCCGGCCGCTCAGCGCAGTACGACCGTCCGGTTCCCGTTGAGGAACACCCGGCCCTCGCAGTGCCAGCGCACCGCGTTGGACAGGGCCTTGCACTCCGTGTCCCGGCCAGCCGCTACGAGGTCCTCCGGCGTGAAGGTGTGGTCCACCTCGACCACCTGCTGGGCGATGATCGGGCCCTCGTCGAGCTCGCTGTTGACGTAGTGCGCCGTGGCGCCCACGGTCTTCACGCCCCGCGCGAACGCCTGGTGGTACGGCTTGGCGCCCTTGAAGGACGGCAGGAAGGAGTGGTGGATGTTGATGGCCCGGCCCGTCAGCTGGCGGGCGAGGTCGTCGGAGAGCACCTGCATGTAGCGGGCCAGCACCACCAGGTCGATCTCGAAGCGCTCCACGAGCTCCAGGAGCTTCGCCTCCGCCTCCGGCTTGCCCGCCGCGGTGACGGGGACGTGGAAGAACGGGATGCCATGCCACTCGACCGACTGCCGGTGGTCCGGATGGTTGGAGACGACCGCGCCGATCTCGATCGGCAGCTCGCCGATCCGGGTCCGGAAGAGCAGGTCGTTGAGGCAGTGGTCGAACTTCGAGACCATGATCAGCACGCGCCGCCGGGCGCTCGCCGGCCGCAGCTCCCACCGCGCCTCGAACGAACCGGCCAGTTCCGCGAGCTCCGCGCGCAGCGGCCCGGCGTCGCCGTCCGCGGCGAAGTGGACGCGCAGGAAGAAGTGGCCGTGGTGCAGGTCGTCGAACTGCTTCAGCTCGCGGATGTCCCCGCCGTGGCGCAGGAGCGCGCCGGTCACGGCGTGGACGATCCCGGGCCGCTCCGGGCTGTCGAAGGTGAGGATGTGCTCCCCGGGCGCGCTGGGCATGTGGTGTCCTTCCGTCTCAGCATTCGACCACGTTCACGGCGAGTCCGCCGCGCGAGGTCTCCTTGTACTTGGATTTCATGTCCGCGCCGGTCTCGCGCATCGTCTTGATGGCCTGGTCGAGGCTGACCCGGTGCTCCCCGTCCCCGGCCCTGGCCAGGCGGGCCGCGTTGATGGCCTTGACCGATGCGATCGCGTTGCGTTCGATGCAGGGCACCTGGACGAGTCCGCCGACCGGATCGCACGTGAGCCCGAGATTGTGTTCGATCCCGATCTCCGCGGCGTTCTCCACGTGCTCCGGCGTCCCGCCGAGCACGGCGCACAACGCCCCGGCGGCCATGGAGCAGGCCGAGCCGACCTCGCCCTGGCACCCCACCTCAGCCCCCGAGATCGAGGCGTTGCGCTTGAACAGCATGCCGATCGCACCGGCGGTGAAGAGGAAGTCCAGCACCTGCTCCTCTCCGCCGCCCACGAAGCGCGTGTAGTAGTGCAGGACGGCCGGGATGATTCCCGCGGCGCCGTTGGTCGGAGCCGTGACGATCCTCCCGCCCGAGGCGTTCTCCTCGTTCACCGCGAGCGCGTAGAGGTTGACCCATTCCATGGCCCACAACGGGTCCTCGAGCGTGCGCTCGGCCTCCTGCCGGCGCAACTGCTCCCGCAGCGCGGGGGCACGACGCCGGACCTTGAGTCCCCCGGGCAGCGTCGCCTCGGTGCGCGTGCACCCGTTCTCGACGCATTCCTGCATGACGTCCCAGATCCGCAGCAGCCCCGCCTCGATGTCGGCGAGGTCGCCGCGGGCCGACTCGTTGGCGCGCATCACGTCCGCGATCGACAGCCCCGATTCGCGGCACCGCCGCAGCAGCTCGTCGCCGCTCGCGAACGGGTAGGGGAGCTCCGGCGCGGCCCCCGCACCGGAGGCCGCGGGGACCGGGCCCCCGGCCTCCTCGGCCGCGACGACGAACCCACCGCCCACGGAGTAGTAGTCGCGCTCGGCCAGCGCCCCGGCGTCGTACCCGTAGGCCGTCAGGCGCAGGGCGTTCGGGTGCCCCGGAAGGCTGCGCCGCCGGTGCAGGAGAACGTCCCGGGACCGCTCGAACGCGACCTCGTGGGCCCCGCCGAGGCTGATCTTGCCCGAGTGAACCGCGTCGGCGACGATCCCCGGCGCGGCGTCGGCGTCGACCGTCTCCGGGTCGCAGCCCGCCAGGCCCAGGACCACCGCGGCATCCGAACCGTGCCCGATCCCCGTGGCGCCGAGCGAGCCGAACAGCTCCGCCTTGACCCGCGCCGTCGAGGTCAGCAGCCCCGCGGACGCGAGCTCGGACGTGAAGCGCCGTGCCGCCCGCATCGGCCCCACCGTGTGCGAGGAGGAGGGGCCGATGCCGATGGAGAACAGGTCCAGGACCGAGAGGTCCATGGCTACGGCACCTCGTCGCCGGCGAACTCCGCCATGGCGTCCAGGAGCCAGCGCACCAGGTAGTCGGCGAAGGAGGCCCGCGGGAACAGGCGGAACACGTCCGGACCCGCGTGGTGCAGCAGGACGGGCACGGGCCCGAGCTGGGTCGCGACGGCGGTGCCGACCGCGAAGGCGCGCGGGTGCAGGTCCGCGTGGCAGCCCTTCTCCAGCACGGCCCGCGCACTCGGCCCGGACAGCTCCAGGACCGTGCGGTTGGCGGAGAGGTCCACGGCCTGGCCGGGGAGGCCCTCGAGCGCCGCGGCGGCCCCGTCGACGGCGCCCGGAAGCTGGCGCCGGGAGACGTCGACGGCGAGGAACTCGTCGGGGGACAGCCACAGCACGTGCTGAGCCGAGGCCTCGCCCGTGACCTCGCCGGCGCGGGCCGGCAGCGGTACGCCGAGGGCCCGCTCGAGGGCCGCCGCGGAGTCGGATCCCGGCACGGCACGCAGCCCCAGCTGGACGCTGAAGGCGATCTCGCGCAGGGACACGGCGCGTTCGCCCTCCACGGCCGCCGCGGCCATCTGGGCGGCCAGGTGCGCCGCGGGCGAGGAGCGCAGGGCGTCGAGCGCGGAGGCCGGGGCGGGGGCCGGAACGGTGTCAGGCGTCGTGGGGGTTCCGTGGTCGGCGGTGCGCGCCGTGCCGGCGGTTGCGGTCAGGGTGTTCTCAGCCATCGCGACGGCTCCCTTCGGGGTCGTAGAGGACGGGGGATGTGATTTCGACGTCGACGAGCCGGCCGTCGAGCGGGGCCTGGACGACCTCGCCGATCCGGTGGCGGCCGTTGTCGACCAGGGCCAGGCCGAACGGGCGGCCCAGGGTGGCGGAGAGGTAGGAGGAGGTGACGTGGCCGATCATCGGCACGGGTGCCTCCGCCGGCGTGATGGGCGTGCCCGCCGTGACGAGCTGCGCCCCCTCCGGGAGCCGCGTGGCGGCGTCCACGGGGAGCACGCCGACGAGGTGCTTGCGGTCGGTGCGCGAGGTGTCCTGGCGGGCGAACGAGCCCCTGCCGATGAAGTCCTTGGCCTTGGAGACGACCCAGTCCATGCCGGCGTCCTGCGGCGTCACCGTGCCGTCGGTGTCCTGGCCGACGATGATGAAGCCCTTCTCGGCGCGCAGCACGTGCATGGTCTCGGTGCCGTACGGAGTGATCCCGAACTCCGCCCCGGCCTCGGCGACGGCCTCCCAGACGGCCAGCCCGTAGAACGCCTCGACGTTGATTTCGAACGCCAGTTCGCCGGAGAAGGAGATCCGGCAGATCCGCGCGGGGATCCCGTTGGCCAGCGTCGTCTCGCGGAAGGCCATGAACTTGAACGACTCGTTGTCGAGGTCCAGCTCAGGGGCCAGTTTCGCGATCACGGCGCGGGACTTCGGCCCCACGACGGCGACGGTGCCCCACTGCTCCGTGACGGAAGTGCAGACCACGTCGAGCTCCGGCCACTCCGTCTGGTGCCACTCCTCGAGCCAATCGAGGACCTTGGCGGCGCCGCCCGTCGTCGTGGTCATGAAGTAGCGGTCCTCGTCCAGGCGCAGGGTCACGCCGTCGTCGAACACCATGCCATCGGGGGTGCACATCACTCCGTACCGGCCCATGCCCGGGGCGAGCTTCTTGAACGCGTTGGTATAGACGCGGTTCAGGAACTCGCCCGCGTCCGTGCCGCGGATCTCGATCTTGCCCAGCGTCGTGGCGTCCATGAACCCCACGGACTCCCGCACGGCGGCGCACTCGCGCAGCACGGCCGCGTCCATGTCCTCGCCGGGCCGCGGGTAGTACCAGGGGCGCTTCCACTGCCCGACATCCTCGAAGAGGGCGCCGCGGGCCACGTGCCACGGGTGGATCGAGGTGATCCGGGCGGGATCGAACAGCTCGCCGCGCTGCCTGCCCGCGAGGGCCGTGAACGCGACGGGCGTGAACGGCGCCCGGAACGTCGTCGTGCCGATCGAGCCGAGGTCCGGCTCATTCAGGGCGGCCGCGATCACGCCGATGGCGTTGACACCGCTCGTCTTGCCCTGGTCGTTGGCCGTGGAGATCGAGGTGTAGCGCTTGACGTGCTCCACGGAGCGCATGCCGGCGCCGGTCGCGCGCAGCACGTCGGCCACGGTCTGGTCCCGCTGCAGATCCACGAAGTGCGTGGACCAGCCGGCCGGTTCGCCGGTCAGCCCCGGGACCAGCCACAGGGGCCGGACGGGGCCGGTGTCGCCGGCCGGGGCCGAGGGCACCACGAGCGGCGCCTGGCGTCCCGCGGCCCGGGCCGCGCGGTGGCCGGCGAGGGCGCCCTGGGAGAGCGCCTCGTGGAGGGAGTAGGAGCCCGTGGCCGCGCCCGCGAGCTCCTGCTCCGCGACGGGGGAGCCCGGGACGAACGCCGCGATGTCCTCGTTCCAGACGATCCGGCCCTGACGCTGGCTGTGCAGGTGGACCACGGGGGAGAAGCCGCCGGAGACGGCGAGGAGGTCCGCCTCGACGGTCTCGACCGCACCGCTCGGCCGGCCGGCGTCGTCGATCCGGGACACGTCCACGGAGCTGACCCGGCCGGCGGTGCCCGCGCCGGCCGTGTCCACGACGGCGGAGCCGAAGACCCCGCGCACGCCGGTCGCCTCGAGCACGGCCGCGGCCGTGGGGGAAGGAGCCGGGCGGGAGTCGACGACGACGGCGGTGCCGAGGCCGGCGGCGTGCAGGTCCTCGACGAGGGCGTAGGCGGAGTCGTTCGTCGTCGCGACCACGACATTGCGCCCGGCGGCGGCCGCGTAGCGGTTCAGGTAGGAGCGCACGGCACCGGCGAGCATGATGCCGGGCCGGTCGTTGTTGGCGAACACGATCGGCCGCTCGTGGGCGCCCGTGGCCAGGACCACGCGGGAGGCGCGGACGTGCCAGATCCGCTGCCGGGAGACGCCGCGGCGCTCGCGGGCCGGCAGGTGGTCGGTACGGTGCTGGACGGCGACGAGGTAGTTCGCGTCGTAGCTGCCGAAGACCGTGGTGCGGGGCAGGTAGGTGAAGTCCTCCGCCCCGGCCAGCCGGTCGAGCGTGGAAGACACCCACTCGAGGGCGTCCACGCCGTCGATCGACTCGCCGCGGGAGGACAGCAGCGAGCCGCCGGCGGAGGGCTGGTCGTCCATCAGGATCGTGCGGGCCCCCGTCTTGGCGGCCTCGCGGGCCGCGGCGAGGCCGGCCGGGCCGGCGCCGACGACGAGGACGTCCGCGTGGACGTACTTGCGGTCGTACACCGCCTCGTCCTTGCGCGGGTCGAGGGTCCCGAGGCCGCTCAGGAACCGCGCCTCGAGCCCGTCGGTGAGCTCCACGGTGGTGGCCGGGAGCATGGACTCGTCGACGTGGCCGGGGAAGCGCGAGCGGACGGTCACGAGGGCGTTGGACTCCTCGACTCCGGCGCTCATGATGCCGCGGGGACGGCCGAGGTACATCGACGGGCCGCAGTCAAGGCGGCCCGAAGCCACGAGGGCGCTGGCGAGCGTGTCGCCCTCGTACCCCGTGTAGTCCAGGCCGTCGACGCGGAAGGAGACCTCCCGCGTGCGGTCGATCCCGTGGCCGGCGGCGCGGACGGCGTCCAGGCGTGCGGTGCTCACTTGCTTCCTCCTTCGAAGACGGTGGGCCGTTCGGCGCCCATGGCGTAGACGGCCTTGAACTCGTAGCTGGCCGTGTCGCGCACGGCGTTGAACCACTTGCGGCACCCCGTGGAGTGCTGCCAGCGTTCGGCGAAGAGGCCCTTGGGGTTCTCGCGGTAGAAGAGGTACTCCGCCCATTCGCGGTCGCTCAGCTCTTCCGGCGCGGCGGGGTAGGCGACGTGCGCCTGGCCGCCGTAGTGGAACTCGACCTCGTCGCGGGGTCCGCAGTGGGGGCAGTCGATCAGTAGCATGGCCGTCCTTCCTAGTGGGCCACGGCGGCGGCGCCGTGTTCGTCGATGAGGTGCCCGGTCTCGAAGCGGTCCAGCGAGAACGGGGCGTTGAGGGGGTGGGCCTCGCCCGTGGCGATCGTGTGGGCGAACGCGTAGCCCGCGCCGGGGGTGCCCTTGAAGCCGCCGGTGCCCCAGCCGCAATTGACGAAGAGCTCGTCGATCGGCGTCGTGGAGACGATCGGGGAGGCGTCGAGTGTCACGTCGACGATCCCGCCCCATGTGCGCAGCAGATGCGCGCGGGCGAAGATGGGGAACAGCTCCACCGCGGCGGCCATCTGCTCCTCGATCACGTGGAACGCGCCGCGCTGGCCGTAGCCGTTGTAGGTGTCGACGCCTGCGCCCATGACGAGTTCGCCCTTGTGCGCCTGCGAGACGTACACGTGGACGTGGTTGGACATGACGACCGTGGGGTGGACCGGTTCGAAGAGCTCCGAGACGAGTGCCTGCAGGGGGTGGGACTGGATCGGCAGGCGGAACCCGGCCAACTCGGCGAGGACGGAGGAGTGGCCCGCGGCGGCGAGGCCGACCTTGCCGGCGTTGATCCGACCGCGCGAGGTCTCGACGCCGATGACGCGGTTGCCGTCCTTGATGAATCCGGTGACCTCGCAGTTCTGGATGATGTCCACGCCCATCTCGTCGCACTTGCGGGCGAAGGCCCACGCGACGTGGTCGTGCTTGGCGATGCCGGCCCGCGGCTGGTAGGTGGCGCCCATGACGGGGTAGCGGATGTCGTCGCCGATGTTGATGATCGGGCACAGTTCCTTGACCTGCTCCGGGGTGAGCCATTCGGCGTCGACCCCGTTGAGGACGTTGGCGTTGACGCGGCGCTGGGACTCGCGGACGTCGCCGAGGGTATGGGCCAGGTTCATGACGCCGCGCTGGGAGAAGAGGAAGTCGTACTCGAGCTCCTCCGGCAGCTGCTCCCAGAGCTTGAGCGAGTGCTCGTAGATCGCGGCGGATTCGTCCCACAGGTAGTTGGAGCGGATGATCGTGGTGTTGCGGGCCATGTTGCCGCCCGCGAGCCAACCGCGTTCCAGGACCGCGATGTTGGTCATCCCGTGGTTCTTGGCGAGGAAGTAGGCGGTGGCGAGGCCGTGGCCGCCGCCGCCGACGATGACGGCGTCGTAGCCCGGCTTGGGGTCGGGGTTGCGCCAGAGGAAGTCCGGGTGCTCCGGAAGCAGGTCGGCCATGGTCAGGCTCCCATCGTTTCGAGGTTCGGCAGGTCCGGGTAGAGGGGGTGGGCGGTGGCGAGGGCCTCGACGCGTTCCTTCAGGCCGGCCAGGGTCTCCGGATCGGCACCGTTTTCGTCGGTCCCGGCGATCAGGGCCTCGGCGATCACGTCCGCGACCTCGGCGAACGCTGCCTCGGAGAAGCCGCGTGTGGCCAGGGCCGGGGTCCCGATCCGCAGCCCCGAGGTCACCATCGGCGGGCGCGGATCGAACGGGACCGCGTTGCGGTTCACCGTGATCTCCACGGACGCGAGCAGATCCTCCGCCTGCTGCCCGTCGAGCACCGAGTCCCGCAGGTCCACCAGCACCAGGTGCACGTCCGTGCCCCCGGTCAAGACGCTGATCCCCCGCGAGGCCACGTCCGGGCGGGTGAGGCGTTCGGCCAGGATCCGCGCCCCGGCCAGGGTCCGCGCCTGGCGTTCGGCGAACTCCTCGCCCGCGGCGATCTTGAACGCGACCGCCTTGCCCGCGATCACGTGCTCCAACGGCCCGCCCTGCTGGCCCGGGAACACCGCGGAGTTGACCTTCTTGGCGATCTCCGGATCGTTGGAGAGGATGATTCCGCCGCGCGGGCCCGCCAGCGTCTTGTGCGTCGTGGAGGTCACCACGTGCGCGTGCGGGACCGGGGAGGGATGCAGCCCCGCCGCGACCAGGCCCGCGAAATGCGCCATGTCCACCATCAGGTACGCCCCGACCGCATCCGCGATCGCCCGGAAGCGGGCGAAGTCCAGCTGCCGCGGATACGCCGACCAACCGGCCACGATCAGCTTCGGCCGGTGCTCCAACGCCAGGGCCTCGACCTCGTCCATGTCCACCTCGTAGCTGGACTCGTCCACCCCGTACGGGACGATCGTGTACAAGCGGCCGGAGAAGTTGATCTTCATCCCGTGCGTCAAGTGCCCGCCATGGGCCAGATTCAACCCCAGCACCGTGTCGCCGGGACGGATCAGCGCGTGCATCACCGACGCGTTGGCCTGGGCCCCCGAATGAGGCTGCACGTTCGCGAAACCCGCCCCGAAGAGCGCCTTGACCCGCTCGATCGCCAGCGACTCGATCACGTCCACGTGCTCGCACCCACCGTAGTACCGGCGCCCCGGGTACCCTTCGGCATACTTGTTCGTCAACACCGAACCCTGCGCCGCCATCACCGCCTGCGCCGTGTGGTTCTCCGAAGCGATCATCTCCAGACCGCCCCGCTGCCGCGACAGCTCCGCGTCGATCCCCGCAGCGACCTCCGGATCCAACGCGGCCAACGACGCCGTCAACGACCCCGCGACCACCGGCTCATACGTGGTG